>NZ_CP150886.1:1815849-2118490 GCF_038050375.1 Okeanomitos corallinicola TIOX110
AGCTGAGTATGGTAATGATTTAGAGGAATTACCTCGTTTTGTGGGAATTCAGCAAATAGAGGTGAGTGCATGAGCAAACTACCAATTGTTAATTATCAGACAATGGAAAAACTATTGCTAAAGTTAGGTTTTCATGTAGTCAGACAAAAAGACAGTCATGTTTTTTATCGTCATTCTGATGGTAGAACAACAACTGTTCCTCATCACAAAGGTAGAGATATTGCACGTCCTTTAATTAGAGAAATTATCAGAGAAATTGAGTTAAATCCAGAAGATTTTGTCAAAGAATTAGAGAACTTATAGGTTAAAAAAATAAACCCCCCACTAAAAACTTAGCAGAGGGAATAATCAAACCTACTCTTTAACTTTCGGTTTAAAAGTCGAAGCAACATGAAGTTCTTTCAACTGTTTAGCATCCACATTTGCAGGTGCATCTGTTAACAAACAACGTGCTTGTTGAGTCTTCGGAAACGCAATGACATCACGAATTGACTCTTCTTCAGCTAACAGCATTACCAACCGATCTACACCGTAAGCAATACCACCATGAGGAGGAGTACCATATTCAAAAGCTTCTAACAAAAAGCCAAATTTACTTTGTGCTTCTTCCGGTGATAAACCAATAGCTTCAAACACCTGTTCTTGAATTTCTCGCTGATAAATTCGCAGACTTCCACCACCAACTTCAAACCCATTTAGAACCAAATCATATGCTTGAGCGCGAGCGGTTTTTAAGTCACCTAAATCATCAGGATGAGGTGCAGTAAATGGATGGTGTAAAGCTTCTAATCTTTTCTCATCTGCATTCCATTCAAACATCGGGAAATCTGTAATCCAGAGGAAGTTATTTTTCCCTTCTGGAATTAAATTAAATTCCCTAGCTACAAATTGGCGTAACCTATCCAATGTTTTATTTACAATTCCAGTATCATCGGCGGCAAATAATAATAAATGTCCAGGTTTTGCACCAGTTCTAGTTAAAATTTCTTGCTTTTGTTCTGGTGTTAAATTATCTTTAATTGCACCAATGGTATCAAGTTCTCCATTTTCCCGCACGCGAATATATGCTAAACCTTTCGCACCGGCTTCTGCTGCTTGTCCGAAAATATCACCCTTGGGTTTAATGCGAACATTAGAAATTGCATCGTTACCGTTAGGAATGGGGAGAATTTTAACGATTCCACCTTTGGAAATGGCATCTTTAAAGACTTTAAAACCTGAATCTTTTAAAAGATCGGAAACATCAACCAATTCCAAACCGTAGCGGGTATCTGGTTTATCACTTCCATATTTATTCATCGCATCTTTGTAGGTCAGACGCGGAAAAGGATGAGGTAAATCAATTCCTTTCACAGTTTTAAAAATGTGACAAACTAACTTTTCGTTGAGTTCAATTATTTCATTTTCCGACATGAAACTCATTTCCATGTCTAACTGGGTAAACTCCGGTTGTCTGTCTGCGCGTAAGTCTTCATCCCGGAAACACCGCGCAACTTGATAGTATCTATCCATACCGGATACCATCAATAATTGCTTAAATAGCTGGGGTGACTGGGGTAAAGCAAACCATTCACCTTCATTCACACGACTGGGAAGGATATAATCTCTTGCACCTTCAGGAGTGGAACGGGTAAGAACTGGGGTTTCAATTTCTATGAAACCTTCATTATCTTCCAAATAACGACGCATTGCTTTCACAACTTGGTGACGCAGTTGCATATTTTGCGCCATCCGTTCCCGTCGTAAATCCAAATAACGATATTTTAACCGCAAATCTTCCCGCACAGGATCATTATTACCAGTGGCGACTTGAAAAGGTAGTTGCTTACGGATACCGTTAAGTAGTTCAATTTTATCAGCGTATATTTCTACCTCGCCTGTAGGAATACGGGGATTTAAAGATTCTTCTGGTCGTTGGGTTACTCTACCAGTGATAGCGACAACATACTCATTTCGCAGCAGATTTGACTGTTGATATGAATCGGGTGTACGTTGAGGATCACTAACGATTTGGACTAGCCCAGAGCGATCGCGTAAATCTAAAAATGTTACTCCCCCATGATCACGGTAACGGTCTACCCAACCGTACAAGGTAACAGTTTCTCCAATATGCTCTTTTCGGAGTTTGCCGCAATAGTGAGTTCGCATAGTTATTCGTTCTTTTTTCCGGGCTAGATTGGTTAATAATTGTCACAGTTTTCCCATTATAAGCAAAAAGGAGTTCAGGCGTTACAGGAGTTCAGGAGTCAGTAAAGCACGTCAGAGAATAAATTCTCTGTCTCATAGCACAAGTCCGTTAAAACGGACTGCTAAATTTCCCTAGTGCTTAGTCATCTTTAGATGACTTTTGCTATTAGACTGGGAATTCATTCCCCGTCGGGTGATCTATTAACTGTCACCTGTCACCTGTCACCTGTCACCTGTCACCTGTCACCTGTCACCTCAAACCGTTACTGCTTCCCTTACTTCCACAGGTTCACCAGTTAAGCTAAAAGCGCGAACTTCAGTAATTTTTACCTTGACGATTTTTCCTTTCAGTTCGTTAATATCGCCTGTGAAGAAAGTAAGGCGGTTTCCACCTGTACGTCCCATCACCTGAGTTGGATCTTTGCTGTTTTGATCTTCAACCAAAACTTCTTCAATTCTGCCAAAGTAACGCTGCGATCGCTCGGCTGCTTTAACATTGACTAAATGATTTAATCTTTGGAGGCGATCGCTCTTGACTTCTTCGCTCAATTGATTATCCCACAAAGCCGCAGGTGTACCCGGACGAGGTGAATAAGCAGCAGTATTCAACAAATCAAAGCCAATATCATCCACCAGTTTCAAAGTATTCTCAAACTGTGCCTCTGTTTCCCCAGGAAAACCCACAATTGCATCTGCACTGATAGACGCATCTGGCATATACTTACGAACAGTATCAATAATCCGTCTGTATTTTTCCTGGGTGTAACCCCGTGACATTGCTTTCAATAACTCATTATCCCCAGACTGAAAAGGAATATGAAAATGCTCACACACCTTTGGCAACTCGGCACAGGCTTTAATTAACCTTTCCGTAAAATAACGGGGATGGCTGGTAGCAAAGCGTAACCGCTCAATCCCCGGTACATCATGAACATAATAGAGTAAATCTGTCAATGTGTGCAGGTGACGGCCTTCAGGAGTTGAACCCGGTAAGTCGCGGCCGTAAGCGTCAATATTTTGACCTAAAAGGGTTATTTCCTTGTAACCTTGTTGTCCTAAAGTTTCCATTTCCGCACGAATAGCTTCAGGGGTGCGAGACTGTTCCACACCGCGCACATTGGGAACTACACAATAAGTACAACGTTCATTACAACCATAAATCACATTTACCCAAGCTGTAACTTTACTATCACGCCGGGGTTGGGTAATATCCTCTAAAATATGTACTTCTTCCGTCGCTACCACCTGATTACCATCAAAAACCGACTCTAGCAAATCTTTGAGACGGTTAGCGTGTTGAGGACCCATGACTAAATCTAATTCTGGCACACGACGCAGTAATGCTTCACCTTCCTGTTGGGCCACACAACCAGCAACCACCAAAGTTAAATCAGGTTCTTGATGTTTGCGTTTTGCTTGCCGACCCAAATAAGAATAAACCTTTTGTTCGGCGTTATCTCGAATTGTACAAGTATTGTAGAGAATTACATTTGCATCATTAGGATTTTCTGACCATTCAAAGCCCATATCCTCTAGGATGCCAGCCATGCGCTCTGAATCGGCCTTATTCATTTGGCAACCGAAGGTAGTAATGTGGTAACGACGGGGTGAAGTGGTCATGGGAAATTACGCTTAATGAGTATCATGTATTTTAAGTCTATTTACCATTCTATCGAAAGCGATCGCCATCAGAAAATGGAACAGCGGATTAAATGAGAATTTATATATTCTCAAAGCTAGTGCAACTCGTAAAAATCCGAGCTTGGGCTGATAAATTATGCTTTTTGTACCAAGTATAAGCATGATCTGCAACTAGCTGTCCATCAGCTAAATTCATCTTTTTTTCCTGCTTGTCTCCCAACCAATAATGTTTCCCAGCTACTAAACCATCTAAATCTGCTCCTGCATACCATGTTCCCACAGGCAAGACCCCATGAGCGCAGTAAGCAGCGAAAATAGTTGATTTCGTCAAGTATTCCAACGGATAATTAAAAAAACCCACCAAAGAATTTGATAATATATCGCTGATTTCTGAAACAGACTTAATTCCTAAACAAGTGACAGGAATATTATTAACTGGGGAAATTGCAAAATTTAAACCAGGGCCAATATCTAATATTTCCTCAATTTCCAACTCTTGACAAGTCCGCTGTAAAGCTAACTGAGATTGTTGATAAACACGAGAACGGGGACCACCACCACCAAATATGACTAACCGGCGGGGACGTTGTGATAAAGGGGTAAGGTATTCAGGTTCACCCACATTAGAAAAAACCGGTAAAGTAGGAATATCTAAATGTTTTCCCTGACTAAACCTACTAATTTTCTCAGCATATCCTTGTTTACTGGTAAGACAGCGATCGCTCAATTTTACCAAACGTGCCGCTAAATTTCTTTGTAGAGGTGAAGTCCAAAACTGGCTAGTCCAAATCGCACCAAATGCGTAAACCTCATGAAACATCGTCACCAAACGGCGATTATTCCCAGTTTTGCGCCATGTTTCCAAAGCTTTCACCAACCACACCGGACAACCTCTTCTAGCGTAACCATAACCAACGTAGTGTAAAAGTACGACCTGTGCTGATTCCTGATTTTTGGGTAATAATTCTGATAAAGTAGATGCAGATTTATTTGTTACCTGCTTTACCGTAAATCCCTTTAGAGAATTTTCTCCAGTCCAATTGTCATCACCAATGATAAACTTTGTATTTACACTGAAGTCTTGACGCATTTGTTGGGCTAAATTTAGTCCATAATCTCCCACACCATCAACAGCAGGAGGCAAACGAGGTACAATCGCAGTGATTACCATATTGATACTTTAATTATTTATCCTATCTACTAGAGAATAATGATTTTATAATAGAAAATACTATGATCTTATTTGCATTTTTACACAAACAGATTTATTTATGCC
Source organism: Okeanomitos corallinicola TIOX110 (assembly GCF_038050375.1). Lineage (NCBI taxonomy): Bacteria > Bacillati > Cyanobacteriota > Cyanophyceae > Nostocales > Aphanizomenonaceae > Okeanomitos > Okeanomitos corallinicola. Next base: position 1,820,954 of record NZ_CP150886.1, read on the forward strand.
GAAAACTAGAAAACTACTCTCCATTGGTCACTCCTACGTAGTCAAACTTAACCGCCGTTTAGTTAATGAAATAGCCCGCTTAGGAAAAGATGAATGGCAAGTAACAGCTGTTGCACCCAAGTTTGTGCGCGGAGACTTACGACCCATTACCCTAGAAACTGATCCTAATGAACTGTGTGATTTAAAAGCGGTATCTGTTTATAACAGTAAAATTCCTCACATCATGACATACAGTTGGCAACTGCGGGAAATTTTGCAACAAGACTGGGATTTAGTACACTGTTGGCAAGAACCCTATATATTCGCAGGTGGACAAGTAGCATGGTGGAACAAAGAGACAACTCCACTGGTTTATTCTACATTTCAAAATAAGTCTAAGCAATATCCACCTCCATTTAGTTGGATTGAACAATATGCCATGAACCGCGCCACAGCATGGATAGCCTTTGGGCAAACTGTAGCCCAAGCTTTAAAATCTCGTCCTGGTTACTCACTACCCATGCAAATTATTCCTCCTGGTGTAGATATCCAGCATTTCTACCCCTCAGTAGAAGCTAAAAAACAAATTCGTCATTTTTTAGATTGGGAAGAAGCAGGAACACCTGTTATTGGCTATTTAGGTCGCTTTGTACCCGAAAAAGGATTAAATTTATTAATTTCTGTTTTGGATAAATTAGAAACTCCTTGGCGAGCATTATTTGTAGGTAGTGGAGTGATGGAATCATCATTACAAAATTGGGCAAAACGCTATCCTGAACAGGTAAGAATTTGTACAGATGTTAAACATAGCGAAGTTCCCCAATACCTCAACGCAATGGATATACTTGTTGCCCCTAGTCAAACTGTATCCAACTGGCGAGAACAGTTTGGCAGAATGTTAATAGAAGCCTTTGCTTGTGGTATACCTGTCATTGGTAGCGACAGTGGGGAAATTCCCTATGTCATTGAAAATGCAGGTATAGTAGTTGCTGAAAATGATGAAAACGCTTGGATAGAAGCTATTTCAGATTTACTAAATAGTCCATCTCATCGTCAACAATTAGGAGAAAAAGGTTTAGAAAGAGTCCATAAATTCTATACTTGGTCATCTGTAGCTAAACAACATTTACAGTTTTTCATAGAAATTATGGAGAATTAAATTTACATGAAAACAGCCCTACGTGATTCACTAGCTTCTTTCTGTCGTTCTGTCCCATATTTTAAAGGCAAGTATAGACTTGCTTCTGCACTTGTTCCCCTACTTACTAACTATCAAGTTGAACAAGAATGTCTTGTTACAGTCAAGATGCAAGATGGTAGTATTATCAAATTGGATTTACGTAGTTTATTAGAGCAAAAAGTATTTTTTACAGGAGAATATGATAGCGATATTATCCACATTCTATCTAAAACCTTACACCCTGGGGTAGTCATATTAGATATTGGCGCAAATATTGGACTTTATTCTATAGCTCTAGCTGAAAAACTCAAACAAATCTCCAATAATGGACAAATATGGGCTTTTGAACCTACACCTACCAACTTTCAACGCTTATCTAATTTAGTAGAAATAAACAACTTAAACAATACTGTTTATCCCATTAATACTGCTTTAGGTAACATCGAGGGAAATATTCAACTTTGTCTGGTAGATGAAAAAAACAATTCATCTACTGGTAATGCTTTTTGGTTAAAAGAAGGTTTACCTAATCTTGAGAAAGCTACCTGCACAGCACCAATTACAAAATTAGATACATTTGTCCAACAAAATAGTATTACTAAATGCGATCTCATCAAGGTTGATATTGAAGGGGCAGAAATGGAGTTTCTATTAGGTGGAATGAGTTTTATTCAGAAAACCAGACCCATAATTTATGGAGAGTTTAATCCTTTCTGGGTTAAGCATTTTGGATATTCATTTGTAGATGTAGCAAAATTGTTCATGCCTTGGGAATATAAATTTTATCAGCAAGTAGGGCGTAAAAGTTTTGTAGAAATTACGGAATTGAAAGAAGGTATATGTGATGTATTAATGATTCCTCAAGAAAAATTAACTGGTATTTATTCTCAATTGAATACATTATTAAGATGACAACAATTCGTCTCGCTATTATCTGTGACTATCTGGAAGAAAAATGGCATAGTATGGATTTATGCTCGCAGATGCTAATTAAACAACTGCAAACTGAACACACTGCATCTATCGAAACTATACAGGTTCTTCCCAAATTTAAAAAACGATTTCAATACATCCCCCGACTGGGTAAAAAGCACTTTGCATATAATGCAGACCGTTTACTTAACCGAGCTTGGTACTATCCCCAATATCTCAAAAAGAGATTAACAGAATTTGATTTTTATCACATTGCTGACCATTCCTACGCCCAAATAGCCTTGGTTTTACCCCCAGAACGTACGGGAGTATACTGTCATGATATAGACGCTTTCCGCTCCCTTTTAGAGCCGGAAAAAGAACCTAGACCAGCTTGGTATCAAGCCATGTCGCGGCGGATTTTACGTGGTTTACAATCTTGTTCGGTAGTATTTTATTCTAATCAAGAAGTTAGGAAACAAATTGAATATTATCAACTGGTAGAACCATCAAAGTTAGTTGAAGCTCCTTTAGGTATTGCTCCTGAATTTAGTGTTAATACTGAGAATACCAGTAATCTAGATTCAGCAATTTTAGAAAAAATAGGTAATCACCCTTTGCTGCTTCACGTTGGTAGCTGTATTCCTAGAAAACGGATTGACGTTTTATTAGATGTATTTGCACAAGTCAGAAATATTTATCCAGACTTACGACTTATTAAAGTTAGTGGAGAATGGACACCAAGCCAAAAACAACAAATTAATGATTTGAATATTAACGAGTCAATAATTCATCTGTATGGATTAGAACGTGCAACAATAGCATCTCTTTACCAACGAGCATCAGCAGTGTTACTAACCAGTGAAGCAGAAGGTTTTGGACTACCTATAATTGAAGCCTTAGCTTGTGGTGCAATAGTTATAGCTAGTGATATTCCTGTATTGCGTGAAGTGGGAGGAAAAAGTATAATATATTGTCCTACTGCTGATATTTCAGCTTGGGTAGAAATAGTAGGAAAAGTATTAGCCAACCCAAATATTGCCCCTACTCTTGATATTCGTTGCAGTCAAGCACAAAAATATTCTTGGTCTCATCATACTCAAATTATTGCCCAATCTTATTTAAAATTAGTCTAAAAATAGAATTGAATAGTATGAAAATTTTATTTATTAACCCGGTAGGAGCTATTGGTGGGGCAGAAAGAGCTTTATTAACTATCATGGCTGCACTTTTTAACACCAAACCAGATATAAAAATCTACCTGATTGCTGGTACAGATGGACCGATGATAGCACAGGCTGAAAAATTGGGTGTAGAAGTTAAAGTATTAAAATTGCCAGAAGAATTTAACCAATTAGGTGATAGTGCTTTAAAAAAAAGTAGTAAATTTATAGGAGGATTAAAACTACTATTGCAGTTAGTCAGTCTTACTCCTAGTTTATGGCAATATCTCCAAGAATTCCGCCAAACAATAGAACTAATACAACCTCAGATAATTCATACAAATGGAATTAAAGCTAATCTAATTACTGCCTTATCTGGCATCAAAAATATACCTATAATTTGGCATATTCAAGATTTTTATGGTGCGCGTCCTTTAGTGGCAAAAGTGCTAAAATGGGCAAGTAAAAGGGCAACAAGTGCGATTGCAATTTCCCAATCGGTAGCTGAAGATGTCAAAAAAACATTACCTGGTTTAGCAGTAGAAGTAATTTACAGTGCTATAGATATTAATTACTTCTCTCCTGTAAATTCACTCTCTAATTTTCCTATGCGAGTAGGATTAGTTGCTACTTTTGCTCGTTGGAAAGGTCATGATATTTTCTTAGCAGCAGCATCAGAGATTATCAAAACCAACCCTAATTTAAACGTCCGGTTTTGTATAGTCGGAGGAGCAATTTATAAAACCCGTGGTTCTCAATTTTCAGAACAAGAATTAAAAGAGAAAGCCACGCATCTAAATATTTTAGACAAAGTAGATTTTCTTGGTTTTCAGCAAGATATAGCCCAAGCTTATCGAGCTTTAGATATTGTAGTTCATGCCAGCACCCAACCAGAACCCTTTGGTTTAGCAATAGTAGAAGCAATGGCTTGTGGTAAACCAGTCATAGTATCTCAAGCTGGTGGTGCAGCAGAATTATTTACCCATAATTATGATGCCATTGGTGTCCCTCCTGGAGAACCCAAAGCTTTAGCAGTAGCTATTTTAGATTTATTAAATCAGCCAGAAAAACGTCAATTGATTTCAGAGCAAGCAAGGCAAACTGCAACAGAGAGATTCAATTATGAACGTTTAGGTGGGCAAATTTTAGCGGTTTATCAAAAAATACAACTTGAATAGTTAATGATGTAGAGAAATTATTCAAAAACATCTTTACAAGAAAACCATCAATAACTAAACTGTACTACTTGCGTAAGCAGAGTATTGTTGATTAGCATTGATACCGTTCATGGCTATACCTAAAACATTTTGGTCTGCTTTTTCCAACATTTCCTTAGACAAAGAAATACTGGTAGAATCAACAACTCCAGGTCTAACTACAAACAAAATTCCATTTACCAATTTACCCAGAATAGTAGCATCCGCAGCTACAGTTACAGGCGGGGTATCTATGATTACAAAATCATATTTTTGAGCTACCTGTGCCACAAACACAGCCATTTGACTAGAATCAAGTAAAGCCCCTGGGTTATTGCTTGATTCACCAGCAGTCATAACTTCTAAACCAGGAGTAATTTCAGTAACAGCCTGTTCAACATCTATCTGACTTTTGAGAATATTACTCAAGCCCACTTCATTAGATATTTCCCAGATTTTGTGTTGACTAGGATTACGGAAATCTGCATCTACCAGTAATACATTGCGTCCTAATTGAGATATGGAAAAGGCTAAATTAGCTGCCACCGTTGATTTACCTTCTTTGGGTACAGCACTAGACACTACAATTACCTTAATTGATTGTTCTGAATTGAAGAATCTCAAATTAGTTTGCAGCATCCGAAAAGCTTCACTGATATGAGAATCAGGTTGTTTTCTGACAATTACTTCTGGAGTAAAAGCACCATTGGGGAAAGGTGGAATATAACCTAATAAGGCATAACCCAATAAATCTTTAGCAGATTTAGGAGTTTTGATAGTTTTGTCTAGTCTTTCTAATACAAATGCTGTAGCAACACCCAATACGATACCACCAATGAATCCTTGCAATAAATTAATGTATTGACGACTTCTGACTGGTACTCCGGGAATTAAAGCAGGTGTAACAACCCTCGCATTACTGACTTGCAGATTTTCAGCCACTTGTAGTTCTTCATACCTACCTAAAAGAGACCGGTAGCTAGATTCACTAGCAGCTATTTCCCGTTCTAATTGGCGTTGTTGTAATTCCAGTTGTGGTAAGGTGTTAGCTCTTTGTCTGTAAGACTCAATTACATCTGCTAAAGATTTCAGTCTTACCTGCAAACTGAGTCTTTCGGCTTCCACACTAGCAAATTGACCCAAAAGACCCTGTTGTAAGCCTAAAGTCCTCAACTGGACAATATTTTCGGGATTTTTGACTTGATTTAAACGCCCAGCTTTACCGATAAAACTTTGTTCTATTCGTTCCTTTAATTCTTCTCTAAGAATAATCTCCTCTTTTTTGAGGTCAATCATCGTTGGATGAGTATCTGTCAAACGCAACCCTGTCACAGCTATCCTTTGTTGGAGATTCTGTAACTGTCCAAGCACTTCTGTCGTTGATGGAGATTCACCCACAAAACCAGAGAGTACAGCATCCTGGGAAGTAACCCCAAAAATTTTCTGAATTGATTGCATCCTTGCTGTTTGAGATGATAAATCTGATCTCGTATCAGCCACTTGTTTATCCAAAGCAGTTAGAATGCTCACACTGGATGAAGCTTCTGCTGTCAGGTCTAGAACCCTATTTTGTTGTTTGAATAGCTGTAATCTACGTTCAGCTGCTTGCAGTGCAGCTTTTCTAGCTGGTAATTGTTGAGCGATAAAATCCCTAGCTGACTTGGTTTGAGCGCGGTTGGCTTCAATATCGTTTTCTATATAAATTTTCATCAAAGTGTTAACCACAGAAGCCGCTTTTCCGGGTTCTTCATCTGTGTAGAATATTTCCAGAATATCTGTATTTTCAATGTTTTTGACTTTTAGGTCTTGCAGAAATACCAATGGATTCATGTTTAATCCCAGGGTATTAATAGTCCTTTCCGCTAGGGGTATAGAACTCAAGACAGCTACCTCCGTTCCTAAAGGTCTACCGCTGACTGAACTCTCCAATTGTCCTAATTGATTTCCCACTCCTGTCAAAGAAGATGTAGAGTTCTTTTTCAGAACTAGCTGTCCCCCAGCTTGATAAATAGGAGTTTCCGTAACTGTTTTAATTACACTTAATGCTACAAGAGTTAAAAAGACAATAGAAGTCGGCAACCAACGTCTTTTAATTATTGATATGTAGTGTAGATACTCTTCCATACTTTTACTGAGAGATTTTGATATGTTATGTTTACTGCTTTAGGTTTTAAACTTGTCTACCTAAAAAATTGTTACTGTACGTAAATACACTGCCTACCCATGTTGAACAGGATAATTGCAAGTAATATTGCTGACCTGACAATAAAGGCTTTGGGTTGAGGGTAAAAGTTAATCCTAGTAAAAATACTATACCATTTCAAAAACTTTGTTTTAACAGGCTGTTGATGTTTAGTTTGTCTAAATTTTATGCCTTTGTCAATACAACAATCGCTAGTGAGGAGGTTGACATTAGAAATTATCGCTATGAAGAGGTAAATAAATTTTGTGGGAAGACAACAATAAGTTCACAATGTATGTTATGTATTAAACGTACACATCCATATAAAATACGGTCAATGACAGCAGAACGCCCGAAAAAAAAGTCCCAAGATCCCCTAGAAGTAACAGAAGTAATTCAAAATCTCTCTTTTCCTGTATTTCGCTTACTAGGTTATGCTCTCTTAATATTTTCTGTCATTGATTATCTAGCCATACTTATTCCCCCTCAACTGACTAACCCATCATGGGAGTTTCAAGCTATTAGTAGAATGGTAGACCACGTGTGGTCTATTCTATTGGGGTTGACATTTATATTTTTGTATAGTAAGGGCAACATCATCAAACCCAGAGAAATAACTATTTTAAAGTCTTTATCTTGGATTGCTTTGTTAGTAGGTATATTTTACCTGCTAATGCTGCCTTTGGGTATAAATAACAGTCTTACACTGTATAGGAGTTTAAATAATCAATTCATCAATCAACAGGGACAACAACAAGAGCAGTTACAACAAGTAAACGAGAGATTAAAAGCAACAAATTCTCTGCAAGAATTAAATACCCTAGCAAGAGTATTAAACATACCCGCTGAAAATATTGCTAGTCAGTCAACCCAAGAGTTGAAAACTAAGCTATCTCAACAAATACAAAAAGCTGCGGATAACTCTACTGCTACCGCTAAAGCTACCAAGAAATCACAGGTCAACAGTTTGATTAAAAATGCAGTCAGAATAAATTTAGGGGCAATACTATCAGCAGTTTTTCTAATTGCTATTTGGAACATGACTCGCTGGATCAGAGTAATTGATAAAATTTAGGATGGTCAAGGTAGTAATTAGGATTAAAAATGTTTATCAATCGTCAGCAGCTGGACAAATTAACACAAACAGTTCTGCTCCAATTTAAACCATTACTAAAAAACCAGCATTTTTTTTTGCTGGGAATTTTTACTACTTTAGCTGTCTTGCATTTAAATATCATTATAAACCACCGAATTGAAAGTGAAAATATCGCTTTTTATGCTATTTACTGGGGAGGTATATTATATTTACTATTCAAAAATCCGCCAACCATAACAAACCCTAACCAAGTTTCTAGTTATTTAGGTTGTGGTTTACTATTTTTGGTGATACTTAGACCTATTAATTTTTGGCATTTAGACCTAATGCTATTTAGATTTGGTCCGGTGATAGCCGGTTTAGGTTTAGGTTTATTATCCTTTGGATTTTCTGGATTGAAGCATTACTGGCGATTGTTTTTGTTATTGTTATTGATGCTTTGTCCCTATGGCTTTATTAATGAAATTTTTAATTCTCGTTTACATTTTTCAGAGGTAACTGCGGCTACTTCTGCTTTTTTACTTCATTATATAGGTCTTGGCGCTACTCATACAGGTGCTTTAGTGAAATTGCCTACTGGACAAGTAGAGGTTCTTTACTACTGTACTGGTGGACTATTAATAGTGTGGTTATTACAACTTACTCTACTAATGATCGTGGTTGTTTTTCCCCTGAATTGGAAACAACAATGGGGATTATTTGTATCTGCTTTTGCTACGGGATTTTTGGTTGGATGTATCCGTGTTGCTTTGTTGGCTGTGGTTGTGAATAATAAGAGTGTGTTTGACTACTGGCATAGCTATACTGGGGGAAGCATTTTCATGGCGATCGCCACTGTTACCTTTGCTACTCTATCTAATTGGATATTACCAGTAGACATCTTATCTAATCAAGTTCAAACTGAGTCAAAAAACTTAGAAATAGAACCTAAAAGGGTAATTTTTCTAACTACTACCTGGTTAGGAATTATCTTGACATTTTTTTATTTAACAGTCAGTAAAAAAACTATTGGTACTAATATTTTTAGTGAACAAATAGCTGTGGAAAATTGGCAACAAATAAAAGCTCAATCTTTAGGAAAACAGAAATATGATATTCCTGATGATAACAAACATTTTTTATCAGATGCAGGGCATAATTATACCTATTATCAGAAAAATCAAGAAATGCAAATACAAATGCGTTATGTGGTAAATACTAGAGGTGAAATTAATCCTTTTTTACTTCAGATCAATCAAGAACTAAAAGAAAAAGCTAATCAAATTATCGAATATTTACCAGAAGTTGGTTACTATTCACTTTATAATGATGGAAAACAAGCTTACTTAACATCTTGCATTAATCCACGTGGAGGTAGCACTGTCAATTCATCTCAATTCATGAAGAATAGATATAACTACGATATTAATATCAATAGAATTATACCTTGGATTTTAGGAAAGGATTTTCTCCGTGATGATCGCTGTATATGGACACAAATATCTTTACCTCTCAATGACAAGGTTGCTACTGAAATTTACCCTATGTTAAAATTAGTTTGGCAAGATAATTACATTACATGGCAGTATTTTTTAAGAAAAGGCTATTAAGTATTTCACATATATAAATTACTTAAACTCTTTTTAAAATTTACTTTCACCATACACAATTTATCTGATAAGACTTGGCTAGGTTTATATTCAAAAATCATGTTTCCTTAATTAACTATGCCATTATCTGTTAATTCCAAAAACTATGACTAAAAAACCAGATTATAGGATTATCCATTTATCTAAATATTATCCTCCAGATCGAGGTGGAATAGAAACTCATGTGCAAACCCTAGCCCAAACTCAAGCAGCTTTAGGTGCAGAAGTTCATGTAGTTTGTGTCAATGCCTTTGATGAACAAGGCAACTTATCTAGACGCACCCACACTGTAGAAGAAATGGATGGTGATGTTCATGTTATCCGTATGGGGAGGCTGTTATCATTAGCAAGATTGGATGTGTGTCCAGAACTGCCTAAAACATTGTTTCAAATAGTCAAAGAACCAAATATCGTACTACACCTGCACACGCCAAATCCCACAATGTTAATAGCTCTGACTATACTGGGAAATTCTTTACCTTTAGTGATTACACACCACAGTGATGTCATCAAACAAAAAATTTTAAAGTATGGGCTACGGCCATTTGAGCATATAGTTTATAGCAAAAGTTCACAGGTTTTAACAACCAGTTTTCCTTATATTCAAGGTTCAAAATTCTTACGTTTTTATCATCATAAACTTAGTTACTTACCACTAGGTTTAGATGCAACTAACTACAGTCAGCCTAATCAAAAAGCCCTTGCTTTCAGAGACAAACTGAAAAATCAATATCCTGGTCCAATTTGGTTAGCAGTTGGCAGATTAGTGTATTACAAAGCCTTACACATAGCTATCCAAGCTCTGAGTATGGTAGAAGGAACATTAATCATCATCGGTGTTGGAGCTTTAGAATCAGAACTCAAAACTCTAGCCAAAAAATTAGGCGTATATCAAAGAATTGTGTGGCTGGGACGAGTCAGTGAAAATGAACTTGTCGGTGCTTATCATGCTGCTACAAGTCTGTGGTTTCCCTCCAATGTTCGGAGTGAGGGTTTTGGTTTAGTTCAAGTAGAAGCCATGGCTAGTGGTTGTCCTGTAATCAATGCCAATATTACCTGTAGTGGTGTACCGTGGGTAAGTCGGCATGAACAAGAAGGACTGACTGTACCCGTTAATAATGCAGTAGCGTTAGCAAGAGCTTCACAACGATTACTAAATGAGAAGGGTTTACGAACGAGACTCGTTGAAGCTGCCCTGAAAAGAGCAGAGTATTTTAACCACAAAACTATGGCAGAAAAAAGTTTTAAGTTCTATGAACAAGTCCTCAGTCAAGGGGAAAATTATGGATCAATACCAAAACCTGTAGACTTGTTATGAGAGTATTACACATTTATGCAGGAAACTTATTTGGTGGTATTGAGACTCTGTTGATAACACTGGCAAGAGAGCAAAATTTGTGTCCGCAGATGCAACACTACTTCGCTTTGTGTTTTGAAGGGAGATTAGCTGATGAACTCAGAAGTTTAGAGGCAAATGTTCAAATTCTGGGTAAAGTGAGGTTTAGTCGTCCTTGGACAGTGTGCAGAGCTAGACAGCAACTTCAGAAATCACTGAAACATTTATGTCCTCATGTTGTAATCTGCCATGAATTATGGACTTACTGTCTAGCTGCACCAGTTATTAGTCGCCAACAACTACCTTTGGTCTTTTGGATGCATGGTTGGGGTGTTGGTAACCGATGGTATGAAATTCTAGCAAGGCGGATACCACCTGATCTGGCTATAGTGAACAGCCACTATACTAACAAGACTCTACCGCTAATTTTTCCTGGATATATAGGTCATGTTTTATACAACCCAGTGAAATTACAGCCATTGAACTGTGAACAGAATCTCATTAGAGAAAGTATTCGCGAGGTTCTCCAAACTAAGCAAAATGCTATAGTTATCGTGATTACCAGCCGGATGGCTGCTTATAAAGGTCATTTAGTATTACTGGAAGCTCTTGGACAATTACAAAAATTACCAGACTGGATTTTGTGGATTGCAGGTGGTATACAACAGCCCAGTGAACAAGAATACTTTGTTCAACTCAAGAAGAGGGTCGTAGAACTGGGAATTAGTAATCGTGTCAAGTTTTTAGGTGAACGATCTGATATACCTAACTTATTAATGGCCTCTGATATTCATTGTCAGCCCAATATTGGAGCAGAACCATTTGGAATCGCATTCATAGAAGCTCTTTATGCAGGTTTACCGGTGATAACAACAGAAATTGGAGCGGCAGTAGAGATTATTACTGAATCTTGCGGTATACTCATTCCGCCAGAGGATGTTATTGCCTTAGCCAATGCTTTGTCCGACTTGATTAAAAATCCAAACAAACGGTATCGTTTGGGGGTAGAAGGACTACAAAGAGCGCGAGAATTATCTGATCCAACCAAAATATTGGGGCAACTCCATGATGTATTAGCCAGTATTACTCTTGTAAACTAATTAACTAATTGATTTGATGAAAAACATACTTTTGCAATTAATTGGATGGAAAGCAATACTTATACAGGGCGATCCAACGGTAACAGATCGTTGGTGCTGGCTTCAGAATTATATTCAGTCAGGAGCAAAACGAACTCTGGATGCAGGATGCGGACAGGGTCAATTTACGATGTACTGCTCCCAATTAGGAAACCAATCTGTGGGACTAGCTTTTAGTAGTCAAGACATCCATAATGCTCAAATTCGGGCTGATATTCTGTGTTTATCTGATATAGAATTTCAGGTAGTGGATCTGCGACATCTTGATGAATTTACAGATCAGTTAGGTACATTTGACCAAATTCTCCTGCTAGAAACCCTAGAGCATATTTTCGATGATACTAAGGTGCTGGCAGATATCTACCAGCTATTGCGTCCTGGTGGTATTTTATTGGTGACAACACCATCAATAGACCATTATCCACTATGGGGAGAAAAGCTATCTGAGTATGAAGATGGAGGCCATGTACGTTGGGGTTACAGTCAAAAGGATCTAGTAACACTATTGGAAAAATTTGGTATAGAAATTCTTCATCAAGACTATATCAGCGGGATTGTTTCTCAAAAACTAGCCAGTTGGGAGTTTGGACTGAGAAAATATAACACGCTTTTATCCAGAGCAGTTACCCTTCCCTTGCGGATTTTTCATTTCCTCGATCAACCACTAACAAAGTTATTAAACTACCCCCATCTGAGTGTGGGAATTGTGGGAAGAAAACCATTGTAAAGCTACTCTATTTAAGTAGCTAAGATTGATCAATCAAATATTTTATTGTAACTTTTTCAGCAAAAGCCTGTAGCATGATGTCATCTCATGAGCAAAAACAAACAGCATCAATGAATGTAGAAACTCGAGCGCGACAAAGCCTTGGTGGTAGTAGTGAACCTGTTTACCAAATGGTGAGGAGAGTAGTACAACAATTTCATCCTAGTAGTGTATTTATAGATGTTGGTTGTGGAGGTGGTAAACTTAGGTCATTTGTGAGCGATCGCACTGATAAATATATTGGTGTAGATGTGATCCGCTATCCTGAATTACCCGCAGAAGTAGAATTTATTCCTTTTAATTTAGATATTGGTAAAGCACCTTTACCCGATCATTTCGCTGATGTAGTCTGTGCTGTAGAAACTATTGAACATTTGGAAAATCCACGAGCTTTTGTGAGAGAACTGGTCAGGTTAGCTAAACCAAGTGGGTTAGTAATTGTGACTACACCTAATCAGTTAAGTTTGTTGAGTAAGTTGACCTTAGTGCTAAAAAATCAATTCAATGCTTTTCAAACAGCACCAGGTCTTTACCCTGCACATATTACAGCTTTATTAGAAATTGATTTAATCAGAATTTTTACGGAGTGTGGATTAACTGACATCAAAATAGATTACACTAACTCTGGTCGTTTGCCGTTTACACCTTGGCACTGGCCTCAAAGTTTAGGTTTTCATGGTCGGTTGTTTAGTGACAATATTTTGTGTGTTGGTAAAAAATACCAATTCGTAAACCTGTAATTATCAGATTTCAATGATTAATTAAATATTGAATAAAGTCTTGTTTAATGATTAAAAATTACGATAAAAATTCAAAATTGAAACTCCAGGTTGGGAAGTTCTCAAAATAAAAACTTAAATATTTAGTTCATGGAAAATAATCCTAAGATAATGTTAGATTGATAGGCAAATATAGTGATTACAAATACAAATAAGGAATTATCAAATACATCTCTCTGGGAAAAACTACACTGGACATGGGCGCACACCTTTGTTTTACTACAGTTTGCCCTACAAATATTACTATTATTCCCAGCTATAGGTGTATTCCGAGCGCCCATCAGGGTTGCCGCTTTTGGGGTTGGTCTATTTTTCTTAGTCTGGCTACCTACAAAAGAAACCAAGAAACATCCAGCAACAGCACCAGCAATTATTGTCCTAGTAATTATGCTGTTACAGTTTTGTCTCCATCCTGCGATTAATTCAGTGACAGCGGGATTAGCGCAAGGAATGATGTATCTGGCTATCCTCAGTCCCCTATTTTGGGTGAGAGGACTAGAGATTACATCAATTGCTTTTGAAAGCTTGATGTTTTTAATGTGGGGTATTAATACCTTGAGCGCGGTTGTTGGTGTTTTACAGGTTTACTATCCTGGGCAATTCCAGTTAGGTCTTTCCACTGTAGTCCAAAATAACCCCTTTGGTGGAGAGAACTTATTGATCACTTTGGCAAATGGGATACAAACCTATAGACCGATGGGTTTGACAGATGTGCCTGGTGGTGCTGCTAATTCGGGTTTATATGCTCTTTTATTCGGGATTGTAATTGCTCTCAAACACAAAAACCCGATTTTGAAGATTTTGGGTGTTGTTAGTGGTGGACTGGGTTTATTTTGTATTTACCTAACTCAGATTCGTTCTGTTTTGGTATTGGCAGCTATTACTATGGTTGTGTTGATAGTGGTGTTGTTAAGAGTTGGAAAACTTGCCCGTGCCACAGCAATGATCTTTGGTGTGACAGGTTTGTTTGTGGGTTCTTTTGCTTGGGCGATCGCCATTGGTGGACAGTCAACCATGGAACGAATCAATAGTTTATTTGCCGATTCCCCCCAAGAAGTTTACCAACAAAACCGGGGTTTGTTTTTACAGGATACTATTGAGAGGTTGTTACCTAAATATCCTTTAGGGGCAGGTTTAGGACGTTGGGGAATGATCAACAGCTATTTTGGAGATAACACATATTTAGTATCTCAACCAATTTGGGTAGAAATTCAATGGACAGGATGGTTACTAGATGGAGGAGTACCACTAATATTTGCTTATATTTTGACGATTTACTCAGCTTGTCATGCTGCCTGGAAAATTGCTATCAATCGTAAATTGGGAGATTTTGCTCTGTGGGGTGGTTTAATTTTTGCTTACGATATTGGGGTAGTGGCATTGACTTTTAACTACCCCATTTTTATGAGTCAGGGAGGGATGGAATTCTGGTTACTAAATACAGCTTTGTTTGTAGCTGCTAATCATATTCTCAATCAAGAATCCTCAGAGATACAATCATGAAATCCTACTTGCTAGTAACAGGTGATTTTGTCAAAACTGGTGGCATGGATAGAGCTAATTTTGCTTTAGCGGAATATTTAGCAAAGCAAGGTGAACAAGTTCACTTAGTAGCTCATCGGGTAGCACCTGAATTGTTAGCATATCCTCATGTGCAGTTCCATCAAGTTCCTAAAATACTGGATTCTTATCTATTAAGTAGTCCTTTACTTGCTCAAACCGGACGAGTTTGGGCAAAAAAATTAACTGCTGATGGTGGGAGGGTGTTGGTAAATGGCGGTAACTGTCAATGGCCAGATGTAAACTGGGTACATTATGTTCATGCTGCTTACGAACCCAGTCAGCAAACAGGATTATTACGTCAACTCAAAGGGGTATTTTCTCGACGGCTGTTTTTAAATGAAGAAAAACAAGCATTACAATCAGCACGGGTAATAATTGTTAATTCAAATCGCACTAAATTTGATTTAATAGAGAAATTAGGAATTCCTGAACAAAAACTATACACTGTTTACTACGGTATTGATCCCCAAGTGTTTTACCCACCCACACCAGAAGAAAAATTTTCATTGCGTCAGCAGCTGGGATGGCCAGAAGATCAGCCAGTTGTCATATTTATTGGTGCATTGGGCGATCGCCGCAAAGGTTTTGATACTCTGTTTGCAGCTTGGCAAAAATTATGTAAATCCTCTGATTGGGATGGTATTTTGGTAGTTATTGGCACTGGTGCAGAATTACCACTCTGGCAAAGTCGCGCTGCTGATGCTGATATTTCCAATATTCGTTTTTTGGGTTTCCGTGCCGATGTGCCAAAATTACTACAAGCTGCTGATTGTTTAGTTGCTCCCACTCGTTATGAAGCTTATGGGTTAGGAGTCCATGAAGCCCTGTGTTGTGGTTTACCAGCTTTGGTCAGTGCTAATGCAGGAGTTGCTGAACGGTATCCACAGAAGTTAAAAGACTTATTAATTAGTAATTATGACGATGTAAATGAGTTGGTTAAAAAACTACAAAAATGGTATAAAGATAAAGAAAATTACAGTAATTTAGTATATTCAGTCTCCCAGGAATTAGGAAATTATACTTGGGATGATATGGCAAAAGCTATTTGGGAAATAACTTCCTAAACTAATAAAATAATAACGTATTTAAAATTACTAATTAGTTAATAAAACCATGAAATTGGAAAAAACACTGTTAAACTTATGCCCCAAATATCTGCGTCTCCCGGTAAAGTATCACTATCACCAAATTAGAAATAGGCTAGAAAAAGAAATATTTTATCTTCAACATTTAGAAATTAATAAAAAACGGTCAATTGATATAGGCGCAAATTCAGGACTTTATACCTATGCACTTTCCCATTTATCTAATGTAGTTGAAGTATTTGAACCACAAACATGGTGTACAGAAGATATAGTTTCATATACTAAAATATCTCCTGCGAATATTAACATTTACAATGTAGGGTTAGCAGATTTTCATGGTTCATTAAATTTACATATTCCCGTGAGTGAAGGTGACTATTCACAATTAGTTAAAGACGTGGGTAATTTAACTACTGGACTAGGCAGTTTTAGACAAATAGAAGGAGAGCAAAAAACCGTTGAAGTACCAGTTCATAAACTAGATGACTATGATTTTCAAGATGTTGGTTTTATGAAAATTGATGTTGAAGGTTTTGAATCTAAAGTGATTTTAGGTGCTAGTCAAACTATTTTCAGAGAGAAACCAATTATTCTCATAGAAGTTGAAAATAGACACTTAGAAGGTAAATCCATCACAGATGTATTTGAGCAAATATCTGACTTTGGCTATGAAGGTGGCTTCATACATGAAGGTAGTTTCCATAAATTAGCTGATTTCTACCCTCAAATTCAAGCCAAACAAAATTATTTTTTAGATGATCAATCTCATCAAAAGCAACCTATTTATATAAACAACTTTCTTTTTATACCCTTACTTTGATCATGGATAAATCAATGCGTATTATATTAGTGATGCAAGAACCCCCCTTACCTTTTGGTAGCGCACCTGCCAGATGGTACTATATTCTCCTAAAAACCTTAGTCGTCAGAGGTTATGATGTTAAAGCATTTGCAACGTGCAGCAAAATAGAAGATATTCCCAAAGTAGAAGCAATTTTTCCCGCACCAGAATATAATTTACGATGCTATCCTTCTCCAACAGAATCTGGATGGAAAGAAAAGTTACAAACCTTATATCGTCCATACTCACGAATTTTTAACCCACAACTATACCAAGATTTAGACATAGAATTAAAAAAAGACTTTGATATTCTACATTTAGAACAATTATGGTGTGGATGGTTAGGATTAAAATATATAAATAAAGCCCTACTGAATGTACATCATTTGATTTTAATTGACCAGGAACACATTAAATCAGAAACACTTCATAGTTATATCCAAAAACAAATGATGTTTTCTAGTGAACGACGTTTAATACAAAAGTATAAATATTTTCGCAGTTGTTCACCACGTTTAGTTGATAAAATTCACAAATTTAATCCTAATGCCAAGGTAGAAACAATTCCAGTTGGTTTAGACTTGAACCAATATACATATATTCCCAATGAGCAGAGAACAACAGAACCTATTATTAGTTTAATAGGTAATATGAGTTGGTATCCAGGATTTTCTGCAGCTGAAAGATTGCTAACTAGACTGTGGCCCGCAATAAAACAGCAAGTGCCTAATGGCCAATTACAAATTGTCGGTTGGTCTGCAAAATCAGCATTATCCCAATATATTAATCTACCAGATGTCACCATTGAAGAAAATGTAAAAAATATACAACCTTATTTTGAAAGAACCAGCGTTTTCCTTTACGCACCCGCTAGAGGCAGTGGTATGAAAATCAAAATATTAGAAGCACTTGCCTTTGGTATCCCAGTAGTAACAACAAGCGAAGGTTCTGAAGGGTTACCTGCTGAAGATGGTGTTCATGCAGCTATTTGTGATGAAGACGAAGGATTGATTTCCAGAACCGTGAAACTACTAAAAAACCCAGAATTACAAAATCAACAAAGATTGCAAGGAAGGAAAATGTTAGAAAGACACTGTAATTCTCAAGTTACAGTGGATGCCATCGAAAAAATCTATCATAATATGCTCAATATTTAGGTGATTTCAATGAACATGAATTATTCTCAATCATGGGTAGTCACAGGTGCCGCAGGTTTTCTGGGTTCTCATGTAGTTGAAAAATTACTAAATTGTGGTGAATCAGTCATTGGTATTGATAACTTTTTTTCAGGTAGCAAAGAGTTTATCAAGCCTTTTTTAGACAATCCCAATTTTATATTTTATGAAATGGACATTAGAGATGTAAATGAGCTAACAGTCCTATTTCAAAATCATCAGCCTAGTATAGTAGTACATTTAGCAGCCATACATTTTATTCCAGCAGCAGTGGCCGACCCCACTCTAACAGTTAGCTTAAATGTCCACGGTACTCAATGTGTTTTAACTGCGGCTCGTGTTGCAGGAGTAAAAAACTTTTGGTTTGCCAGCACAGGTGATGTTTATAAACCATCTGAATTGCCTCATCAAGAAGATAGCATTATCGAACCATTTAACATCTATGGTTTAACTAAACTGATGGGTGAACAGTTACTTAAATTAGAATCTAAACATCAACCTTCAGCTAAATTTGTTATAGGTCGGTTGTTTAATCTTTATGGTGTTCGGGAAACGAACCCTCACATAATTCCTGAGATTATCCAGCAGATACGTCAGCAACCAAATAAACCTCTATTTTTAGGTAATCTTTGGCCGCTTCGAGATATGGTGCCAGTAGAAGAAGCTGCTAGTGCAGTAATTGAATCTATACAAAAAGCACCTATAGGAATAACAACTGTTAATATTGCATCTGGCGTAGCCCATTCCATGGAAGAATTAATTGAAATAATGGGTAAAATTCTTGGTAAACCTATAGAAGTAAAAATAGATCCTGCTAAAATTCGCTCAGTAGAAAGGAGTCATTTACAAGCTGATGTGAGTAAATTAAAAAAATTGATTGGCTGGACTCCTCATTCTGATGTATATCGAGGGTTAAAAAATTTATTAATGATTGAGGATAGTACACAAGAAAATCTTATCACCTGATATATATGTGATATTTTTATAATCATGAAAATTGCCTTCAACGCTAGACTCTTAAACTCTCCAACTCTCAGAGGATGGAATCGCTATACAATTAATCTTTTAATAGAATTGTCCTCATTAGACATAGAGCTTTTTCTCTACTCTGATAGTCCATTACATGAAAGTCATCTATCAAAACTACCAAAAGACTGTTACCAAGTCCGTATCTCTCCCCCCATGCGTTATATTTTATGGGAGCAATATTGGCTACCAAAACAGTGTAAAGAAGATCAAATAGACATCCTCCATTGTCCCATGAATTTTGGTTTACCTTGGTCTAGTCCTTGTCCGCGTGTGTTAACTTTACATGATGCCATAGACCAAATTTATTACTCTCAAAATATACCTTGGAATCAACAGTTAAGTCTCGCTAATCTGCAAAACAAATTTTATCATTGGGTGGCTAGACATAGAGCAGATCATATTATTACTGTTAGCCAATATTCAAAACAAGATATTGTCAAACATCTACAAATTCCAGAAGATAAAATAACAGTTATTTATGAAGCTGCCGATGACAAATTTCATAACGAAATAACTTCAGAAAAACGAGTCCAAGTCAGAAATAAATATCAACTACAAGTTCCTTATATTTTTTACATTGGAGGTTGGGAAAAACGTAAAAATATCCCATTTTTGATTAAAGCTTTTGCAGAGGCTAACTTAGATGGTATAGAATTAGTCTTAGCTGGTGGCAAAGATGAACAACGTGAACCACTTTTAAAATTGGCAGAATCATTAGGTATTGCAAATCGTTTAAGGTTATTAGGTTGGGTAGATGACGAAGACTTACCAGCACTATATGGTGAAGCTCTTTGTTTTGTTTACCCTAGTGAATATGAAGGTTTTGGTTTACAATTATGTGAAGCTATGGGGGTAGGGTGTCCAGTTTTAGCAGCTAGAAGTAGTTGTTTACCAGAGGTTTTAGGTGATGGGGGTGAAACTTTTTCACTTGATGAAACTAACGAATTAACTAATTGTTTACGTCGCTTATTTAATGATCAATCTTATTACAATGATTTAGTAAATAAATCTAAACAACGGAGTTGTAAATTCAATTGGCAATTAACTGCTCAAACAACTATTAATGTTTACCAGCAATTAATATAAATACAAATATTGATATTCATTTTTATGGAAACCAACCTAGTTTACTTGAATTACTGGCAAAGAAAAGATCTATTAAAATCAGGAGTCCCAAAATTTCCTGTATTGAGATGGTGGTCTACGTCGGAACTGTGCGAAGTTGAAAAAGTAATTTTTAGTAAATTCAAAGATCGAGATACTCTGCTTGATGTAGGTGCTGGTGATCTCAAAATCATGGAGAAGTTTCAAAAAGCAGGTTATTCAGGACAATACCACACACAAGATATAGGTGAAGAATTTTCATATAATTATCAAAACTTAGATGTCATTGATCATCAATATGATGCTATTTTATGTCTAGATGTCATTGAACATTTACAACTACCAGAAGGTTTAGCTTTGATTCATAAAATGGTCAATCTTTTATCACCAAATGGTGTGTTAATTTTACAAACTCCTAATGCTCGGTGTGTGAGAAGTCCCTTAATTTCAGATATGACCCATTTGCATTGTTATAACTTACCTGATTTATGGACTTACCTAACTTCTATGGGTTTAAAAGTAGAAGGATACAGAGTAGCTTTTGAACGAGAAAATACCAACCTGATTCAGCGTGGGTTAGAATTAATCAATAAATATATAATTACTCGAATTTTAGGTCTAGACTACGCAGATAATATAGTTATCGTCGCCTATAAATCAAAAATTATTCAATAAATTAAATATTGATATGGTATATCGTTTGATTCGTAAAGCCTTAAATGTTAACTGGCTTTCCCAATTGCAACTCAACAGTTGTGCCAGAAAATCTGGTATATTTGCCTGTCGGGGTAGGATTCAACTTAGTCTATGTTCAAATACTATTATTAATGCAGGTAAAAAAGTTTGTTATGTTGGCATTCCGTTATTAGGAAAATCAACACCAATAAATGATACAACAGTAATTGTCGCTGGCTCTAATGCCATATTAACTTTAAATGAATGTACTATAGGCAGGGGTGTAAAATTGGGTGTTGGAAATTCTGCATATCTGAGTATAGGAAGTAATTCTTATATTACTGACAGCAGTAGAATAGCTGCTCAAAACTCAATTACTATTGGCAAAAACTGTGCTATATCCTTTGGAGTCACAATTATTGATGATGATGGCCATGGATTTGGTTTACCTCCTTATTCAGCCCCAATAGTGATTGAAGATAATGTCTGGGTTGGTTGTAATGTAACTATTTTAAAAGGCGTGACAATTGGTGAAGGTTCAGTTGTAGCCGCCGGTGCAGTTGTAACCAAATCTTGTCCACCTCATTCTTTGATAGGAGGAGTGCCAGCCAAAGTAATTAAACAAGGAGTAAATTGGACTGATAAATCTAAACTTGAGCAATCGTTAATGTAAACATTTCGCTACTCATTTTTTCTGTTATTCTTCCTAATATTTAATCAATTTAATACCAATACAATGCAACGAACCGGACGCTCAGTAGTCAACTTCGCCACAGGACTGATGCTACAAGTGATGACACTGGGCATAGGTATATTTAGTACACCTCTTTTACTCGGTTGGCTAGGTGATGAACGCTTTGGCGCCTTTCGCGCGGCCACTGATTGGGGTAATTATCTCAATCTCCTAGAATTAGGTATTAGTGGCTCATTAATGGCACTACTAGCAAAAGCTGTAGGTATTGGAGAACGTCAACAAATCCGCCTTACCCTAGCCACAGGAATCACAACCTACTTGAAAATCATGATAGTCATGATACTGGCAGGTTTAGGATTAGGTATATTCATCACCCAACTTGTACCTGTAAAAGGAGTTTTAGTCAGTGAACTACAAACAGGCTACTGGTTAGGATTTCTGGCAATTTTCCTACTACCATTAAATCCCTTTAGACTATTAGCAGATGCCAGTCAACGTGGTTATTTTGCCAACGTTTTTATCATGTTTCAAAGCCTGTTAATTACTGGGTTGGCATTATTACTGGCATCCAGGGGATTTGGTATTACAGGTCAGTATATAGCTGTACTTGCTGGCAATATTGCTTTTCAACTCTTGATGTCCTGGGATGGGTTGCATCGCTATCCTGATGTTGTATTGGCAATTAAAGATTTAAAAGCCCAAAAACCTATAGAAAAAAAACTTTGGCAACTCAACTGGTCAACATTTGCCCTCAGACTTTCAGGTCAATTTGGCTTATTTACAGATAACATTATCATCTCTTATATTCTTAATCCGGCAACAGTTGTACCATTTTTTGTTACTCAACGTTTAGCATCAATCGCACAAACACAAATACAAGGTATTGGTAATGCTACCTGGGCAGCTTTAGCTGACCTCCATGCTAAAGGAGAAATGGAAAAATTTAATGCTCGGTTGATTGAATTAACCAGGTTAGTAACAGTAATGGGTGTAACGTTTATGGTGAGTATTGCGGCCTATAACCATCACTTTATTAAATTATGGGTCGGAGAAGACCGTTTTGGTGGTGATGGAATTACCCTACTTGCTACCTGTAATGGTTTATTACTAGGACTTTTATCCCTTTGGTCATGGTGTTTTAGTGGTACGGGGAAGCAACCTGAATTAGTTCGTACTGCTACACTTTCCGCTGCCATTAATTTCGTGACCAGTATTATCTGTACTCAAGTTTTCGGCATTATTGGACCACTATTAGGTACTTTTATTGCATTTACAACAGTTAGTTTGTGGCAGTTACCTTTATTAATGCGGGAAGGTTTTGGTACATCTTTAAAACAACTGTTTATAGCAGTTGCCAAACCTCTAGCAGTTGGTATTCCTTACGGTTTAGTAATTTGGTTGATTGCTAAAAATCACACTCCTTGGGGGTGGTTAGGGTTAGCTGCGGAAATGAGCTTAACTGCGTCTATTTATCTTGTTGTAGCTTGGTTGTTAATTTTGAATAAATCTGAACGTCAACAATGGATTGATAGATTTAGTATGTTGTTCTCTAGATTTAAGCGTTAGTCTATTGTTCATTTTTACCACCATGAATCATCAAACCCATTTACAAACTATTCTCTCTAATTCAATTATCGGGACTGTTTTACCACATATTTCTCAACTAAACTTACCTAACTGGTGGTTAGCAGGGGGAGCAGTACGAAATACTGTTTGGTGTAACCTATTTGGTGAAGAATGCCAGTTATTTATTAAAGACTTTGATATTGCCTTTTTTGATTTACAAGGCCACCGTGAACAAGAACAGAGAGCAAAATCAACTCTAACTACACAATTTTCTGACCATGAATTTGATGTCAAAAATCAAGCTAGTTTTGGTCGCTGGCGTGCAGGTACAACAATATATCATAGTACAGAAGATGGTATTAAAGATTGGTTGCACACTGCAACTGCTGTAGGTGTATCTATAAATAAGAAAGGAGAATTACAATTCTTCGCACCCTATGGTTTAGATGATTTATTCAGTGGTATTATTAGACCAACCCCCACGCATATGAATGATATCAAAGCAATAGATAAAGCAGATGGATTTATAGAAAAGTGTAATAGACTGAAACTTATATCTTTATGAAATGATGCAAAGATAAAAACGTATTTTATCTTGTTTTTGTTTAGTGATTATAGACAACTTACAGATAGAATCTGTAATTTCCCATATATTCCCACATATGTTATTCTATCAATATCAGTAATTTCCTATATTTTTTATCCTAGTCAAATAAAAATCATAAATAATCAAGCCGAACCACAATTATAGATATTAGTCAACCTTTCTTGAGGCATATTTTTTTATATCTTTAGATAGATTTACTATAATAGAAATATGTAATATCTTCATATAGTGAGATATTAATAAGATTTCCATCACTGGAAGCTAGGGTGTTGTAAACAAGTTTTTTTATCCAATTGCAGCTTACCCATACACTAATTTCTCTAGTAAATATTCCTCTCTTCAAAAGAGGCATTAATGACTTCAAATTACCCCTTGTAGTTTCTCGTGAACATAGAAACTATAGGGGGTATTTTTTATTAATAACAACTAACTTCTAGTTAATTGTTGAAAGCTTTCTTCCGTATTAATTTCATCAAAATCTATATCTGTCGCAGCATCTTCTTTATAACTTGGTTTAAGCTCAATTGCTTTTTGCAAATTCTCTACAGCTAGTTCAACTTCTCTCTGTAGTGCATAACAAGCCGCTTTATTATAATAAGCACTAGCATAATCTGGCTTAATTTCTAATGCTTTATTGAAATCAATAATTGCTTCGTCATCTTTTCCTAATCTCACTAAAGTATAACCACGTTTATCCCATGCTTTGGGGGAGTTAGGTTGAACTTCTAAAGCTTTATCAAAGGAAATAATTGCATCTTCGTAACGTTCAATTTCTATTAAAGACAAACCACGATTTAACCAAGCTACTCCATCATCTGGTTTAATTTGCGTAGCTTTATCAAAACAATTAAATGCTTCTCTATGTTTGCCTAAATTACCACAAGCAACACCAATATCACACCATGCTTGATGGTATTCTGGGTTAATTTTAATAGCTCTATTATAAGACATAATTGCGTCTTTAAAGCGTTTTAACTTATTCAAAATTAAACCACGTTTCAGCCAAACTTCTGCATTATCAGGTTGAATATCAACAACTTGTGCATACATAGCTAACGCATCCTCGTAGCGTTTTTCTGAAAATAGTATTTCTGCTTCTTTAAGATAGTCATCTGTAGAAACATCAGGTTCTGGTGGTTGTGCTACTTTTTCTGTTACTTTTTCCTGTTCTGGGATAACTTGAGGAGGGTTTTCTGCTAATTCTTGTAAAATAGCATCTTTGCGTTTTTGAGCATCTAGTTTTAATTCTGCAAATTGTTCTACAAATTCTGATTCTAGGTTTTCTAATTTTTCTAAGTTTTCTAAAACACTTAATTTTCTCTTTTGTACATCAGTTTGAATATCTGAAAACTGACCAGTAAATTCATCACTAGAGTTTTTTAAACTATCAATAATTTGTTGTTGACGTAATTCCGCATTGTTTTGTAATTCTGTCAGTTGTTTGATAAATTCGGATTTTAAACTTTCTAAGTTTTCTAAAACACTTAATTTTCGCTTTTGTACATTAGTTTGAATATCTGAAAACTGACCAGTAAATTCATGACTAGAGCTTTCTAAATTATCAATAATTTGTTGTTGACGTAATTCCGCAGTATTTTGTAATTCTTTGATTTGATTAATAGACTCTAATGCTAACTTGTGTAAATTCTCTGTAATGAGAACTTGCTGTTGTTGAATATTTTTTTGTACATTAGTTTGAATATCTGAAAATTGACCAGTAAATTCATGACTGGATGTTTCTAAATTATCAATAATTTGTTGTTGAAATAATTCCGAAGTATTTTGTAATTCTTGGAGTTGATGAGAAAATTCTAACTGTAATTTACCCAAAGCATCGAATAAACTATTTTTTTGACTTTGAGCATTAGCTTGTAAATCAGCAAGTTGTGATTGAAATAAATTATTTAATTGTTCTAAGTTAGAAATAAATATATCTTTTTGATGTTGAGCGTCTGACTGAAATTGAAATAACTGATCAGTAAATTCTGAGCGTGACTGTGATATACTTTCAAAAGTTTGTTCTTGTTGCTGTAGCGTTTCTACCTCCCAACCATGCAGTCGAGATAACAATTGAGAACGGGATGCTTCAATGTCATTCACAGCAGATTCTTTCTGATTTTCAACTTCTGACCTTAATTTATTAAACAATGAAAATAACTCAAGTTCTAATTTTTTGATATTTTCAATGGTAATTTTCTGTTGTTGAGCAGATAATGTGACTTGTTCTAATTGAGTATTTAATTTAAATTCTAAATTGCTGATGTTTTCTTGAGCAGATTCAACTTCTCGTTCTAAAGCTGTTAAAAATTCTTGTTTTGATTTGGGTAAATCAGATAAAAGGATAGATAAATTTTCTTCTTCACCTTGAATTGTTTGTTGAAGTCTGTTCACTTCCTGAGTTAATTCCTGGGTGAGATTTTGAGATGTTGTAATCAAATTTTCTGCTTCTTGGTTAACAGTAGTTAATTTAGTTTGCAGCTTTTCTATTCCTTGTACTTGCTGCATTGCACGCTCAACAACTTCCCGAATTATAGCTTTCCTCAATAACCATAATGTTGTAATCAAAACCACTGGAAATAAACTTAAAATAGTTAACCAGATATTAAGTAGGGTATTCGTGCGAGAAAAAGCACGCTCAAAGTCTGAATGTACTTGCTTTTGAGTTATATTTTCCTGTCGTAGTCGGTTTAATTCTTCTCTTTCTTGATTTGATAATACCTGAGCATGAGCGGATAGTTCCAGTTTTCCACTAATAAAACCTGTGGATATCAGCAAGGGAGATAATAAAATGGCGATTTTTAAAGCTTTTTTGGAAAAAATGGTTTTTTTTATGTTCATAACACCTTCCCTATCCCTTAGTTAGTTTTTGCGGCGGTATGTCTATGATAGATGATGGATGTGGGGTTTCTGGATTTTAGGGTGGTTGTCTGGTGTGAGCAGATTAGGGGAGTGCATTGGTGACAAGTTAAGGCTGTAAGTCCTTATTTATAAAGTGTATTGATTCTATATCTTGATTAAATTCAAGACAATATGAAATTTATCAGTAATAATAAGTGATAGTTAAAAATCAAACCAAAAATAACAGCATCTATGAAAAGACGTGAATTTTTCAACTGGGTCGGTTTAGGGTTATTAGCAAGTTCCTTACCTGTAGCAATAGCAGCTTGCACTAACGACTCTAGTACAACTGCATCTTCCCCCTCAGAAACTGCTGCTACAAAAACTACTGCTGAAGACTGGCAGAAAGTTGGTACTGTAGCAGAACTAGATAAAACAGGACAATTGTTAGTAGAAAATTCCCCTATCGGTGCTGTGTTGGTAGTTGGTACATCTAAAGAAGCAGAAAACTTAACTGCGGTTAACCCTACCTGTACTCACAAAGGTTGTACTGTGGAATGGAAAACAGATAAAGATAGGTTTGTTTGTCCTTGTCATGATGCGATATTTACTACTGAAGGAAAAGTTAACGGGGGTCCAGCACAAAAACCTCTAAAAACCTATTTAGCTAAAATTGAAAGTGGTTCTGTACTTGTGAAATCAGCTTAGAACAAAGATTCCTACGAATTGAGTAATTTTAAAATTTGTCTTCAAATCTACTGAACTAGGTAAATAAATTTACTTAGATAATTACAGCCTAAAATTTCACTTAGGCTACTATTTAAAATTTTTAGCGATCGCACAACCTGATCGCCGTTACTTATTTACTACTTTTTATCACTGTCAGCAATAACCTATTCTTCATTTCCTATGTGTAATACCATTCCTTCACAAGCTATTAAAACATTAGGAAAATTTGACTTAACTTCATTTTGAATATTGTCAAGAAAGTCGTCATCATCATCGGGGTGATGTTGAGATATTACCAATCTTTTCACATTAGCCATCTGCGCTAAACTTACTGGAGTTTTCCATAATAATTCAGCATATTCATGATTTTTACCAGTTGGTGGAGTATAAGTTGCATTGGCGATTAATAAATCAACATCTTGGATAAGTGGTAAAATCTGATTCTGATCTTGCATATCCAGACTTTTGTGTAAATCTGTGATGTAGGCAACGCTATAATCACCCCAAGTCATCCGGTAGCCAATTGATCTTTGATTTTTATTAATTACTGCTGTTGTAATTTTCACTTCACCTATTTCTAATGTATTGCCCGGTGTCAGGTTATGAAAAAGTAACTCTGACTGCATTACCTGGAGAGGATAAGGAAAGTGGGGTTGCAACATTTGATTGCACAAAGATTGTTTAATAGATGCCCCATTCGATGCGGCTGTACCGTACACATGAAAACAATTGTCGGTGACAAATGCTGGGGCAAAAAATGGAAATCCTTGGATGCGATTTGATTGGGAGTTAGTAAAAAATAAATGGGCTTCTATCGGTTTTTCTTGTTCTTGCCATGTTTTACCCAATACACGTAAGCCCGTACCTCCATCAAAGATAAAGCGTTGCCCTGCTACATATATTTCTACACAAGCAGTATTACTACCATAACGGCAAGTATGGCTGTTTGGGGTAGGTGTTAAACCACGTACACCCCAGAACTTAACCCAGAAATCCCCTCTCAGGTGATGGAAAGAGGAATTTAATGGATTATTAACGTAGCTTTGGGAATCAGAACGCTCAAAATTTGACATTTTCCTTGAAATTAGAGCTTACTGAGCAAATCATCGTAGTTTCGTACTTCCTGCATCCGGTTTTTTTCATCCACAATGACGACTGTGGGAGAGAATTTGTTTAATTCCTCTAGTGTAAACTGCCCATAAGTCATTATAATCAGGCGATCGCCAATAATGCCTAGACGTGCTGCCGCCCCATTTAATTCAATCATCCCTGAGTTGGCTGGGGCTGGGATTGCATAAGTAATAAAACGCTGGCCATTAGCATTATTCACTACTTGTACTTGCTCGTAAGGTAAGATACCAGCTTGATCTAGAAGAACTTGATCAATGCTGATACTACCCACATAGTTAATGTTTGCCCCTGTGAGGGTACAGTTGTGAATTTTAGCCAAAAGGAGAGTGCGTTGCATTTCGTTATTTCGTTTGAGGTTGTTCTGCAACAACCAAGGGTAGTTGAAGTCTATTTATTCTATGGATATTTATTATAGATGGTAACATCCGTAACTGGTAAGTGGTAACTGGTAATTCAATTTTAGATTTTGGATTTTGGATGGTTCTTACTGAAATAAACTCTCATCTGCAACCTCAAACCTACAATTTTCTTACCCAGTCCCCAGTCCCCAGTCATCAGTCCCCATTACCCATGATTATTTCTGAGCAGCAGCAACAAACTTTTCTACCAATGGTAAAACCTGATCTACATTTTGCCAACCGAGAATTTTTGTCACTTTCTTTTCCAAGTTTTTGTAAGAACGGAAAAATTCAGCGATTTCATCTAAACGGTGACTGGCTATATCTTCTAAGGATTTTACATTGGCATAACGTGGATCTTTGTCGGGAACACAAAGAATTTTTTCATCGCGATCGCCACCATCTATCATTTCCAAGAAACCAATAGGTCTAGCAGGAATGATACAGCCAGGGAAGGTTGGTTCATCCATTAGAACCATCCCATCCAGGGGATCGCCATCATCAGCTAAGGTATTGGGTATAAACCCATAATCATAGGGGTATTTTACAGAGGAATAAAGTACCCGGTCTAGGGCAAAAGCGTTTAATTCCTTATCAAATTCGTATTTATTTTTACTTCCGCCTGGAATTTCAATCAATACATTAATCACACCCGGTTTAGGTTGGGCAGGAATAAGAGATAAATCCATAGCTACACTCCTTGGCTAAGATAACATTTTAATGAATTTAGGCAGAACCGAGTTTAGTTCCCCGTGTAAGATTTTAAGGCAATTGTGCATCTGTTCCCAAAGTCTTTCTTTAAAAAGCACAGATCCCCGATTAATAATTAAAACCGGAGATCTTGGTGTGTGGCTAGGCCACAATGGTTAATGATGACTAATATATGATTGCTATGGCATATTTAAAGTTTTGAGGTATTAACACTTATTTTCTACCTCTGGCTAAGTAATAGGTAAGGAACTCCTGATGATGCTGTACATCAGGGGAAGAAAAGTGAGAAATGATAAATAAGGGTACAATAAGGGTTGCTAGTGCGATTGTTGTTCCCAGTATATCTGCCAATCGTTGGGAGTATGTGTCGGGAGGTTTGGCAGACTGGCTATTTGAATTCATACAAAAATTTTTTTTGTTCCTATCACTTGTAGTTCCACGCTCTCAAAGAGAGTATTGATCCTATTCTAGCTATTTTTCTCAATTAAAATCTTGTGTTGCTAAAATTGTTATCCGGTTTGGAAACTGGCACATTGTGTTTTTATACATGACTGGTTTGCTACAGATAAAATATCAAAAACCTGAATCTTTTCTTAGGTAAATAATATCCTTCTCAAAGGCTGTTGACCTCAATCAGAGTTGCCTAGTTTTGTGATCATAATCACATAATCACCTTGTGCTTTTAATTTTGAGTTTAATAACTTCGTCGGAAAGTTTTGATACCTCCTAATCATAACACATTAACAAGGGTGCTGTGAGGTTAATTGAGCTTTTTTTAATTAGGTTTGATCAACCAGAAAATTTGCTAGACTCACATTTTATACACTTTGTGTTGATAATTACTCAAATGTATATACAGTAAAGCATACAAGGATTCCGGAAAACTACTCCTAAAAAATCGTGGCATTGTAACAGGACTTACCCCACAGATGAGGAACTTCCAAATAACAATACCTTGTCCAAATTGGAAAAACTATTGATTCTTAGGTTGGGTTGGGGAACGTTAACTTATCCCTGCGGGACACTGGGTGAACGCAGAGCAATCAGCATGAAACCCAAAAAATGGACAAGGTATTGGTAAACAACTAATTAATCATTGAGTTAGTGGGGGGAGAATAACCTGATGGTCTGGACTAGATGTAGGAATTTGATCCTTTATTTTTTTGGAGTTCCTTAAATTTGGGGGTTTTGAGGATATCTCTCAGCTTTTAACCTTTGCTGTAAGCAGTGATAGGTTCTTTGATGAAGCGAATATAAAGATGCTTGAATGTGGATCTAATTACACGAGGCATAGCAAAATCAATAGGTATTAACTTATCTGGTAAACGCCAATCATCAATTTGTAATAAATCAGGGGATAAATGGGGAAATTCAATTTCACTTAGTTCTGGACAAATTCCCAACCTTTGAGAAGCGGTAATGGTGGGAACTTGTAAAGGATTAATTTTGAGAACTGCCAACATTGTCCGATCTAAAGCAAATACATTATCTGATGCTGCTAAAACTCCTAAATCACGAGGTTCACCGCCACTTGGACCATTACCTTCGTGACCAATAATACCATCTAAAATGGTTAGATTTGGGTTAATTGCCCTAGCCGTTTCTACTAACATTTCCCCAAAACGATTAGCATCTTTACCTGCTTCCATATGCCACCAGGCCTTCATTTTTCCAGGCACACAACCAAACAGATTTTTTACCCCTAAAGTTACAGTTAATTGCATATGAGATTTAACTTTAGGCAGATTGATAATTACATCTGCTTCCATCGTTTCTTTTGATAGTAACAGATGATTAAAATTATCATTTACGGTTTGATAACGTTTTCCATGAAATTCGACAATAGGAATATTCAACTCCTCTAAAATAGGTAATAAACCATTAGCTATAGCGACACCTTTTGCACTACCAAAAGCGGGACTATCTCCTAAAAATGGTTTACCACCAACTTCTATCACCATTTCTGCCACAGCACGGACTAATTCAGGACGGGTAGTACACTCTTTAGTAGGACGAGAACTGGTGAGTAAATTAGGTTTAAGAAGAACACGGTTTCCGGGTTTTACAAAAGCTGCTATGCCACCTAAAGGCTCTAACAGCGTTGTTAAGGATTCTCTTAAAGCCTGTTGTTCGTAAGATTTAGCCTGAATTAAACTAACGGATGGTTGTTGTGTCTGCATAATTAATAAATAATTGTCTTATTATCTAACAATATAAACGATATTTAGATAAAATCAAGGTAAACAAGTCCATAAAAATCTTCCCATTGTCTTCAACAAGAGGTGAAAAACAATGACAACATCAATTTCATCACCAGAAAAAACAGAGATTATTTATCCAGATAGCGATGGCGAACTAATGGCAGATAATACTAAACAATTTCGTTGGATTGTGACAATTCAAGGAGGAATAGACGCTTTATTTAAAGATAACTCAGAGATATTTGTTGCAGGTGATTTGCTTTGGTATCCGGTAGAAGGAAATAACAAAATTCGTCAAGCACCAGATATCATGGTAGTGTTTGGTAGACCTAAAGGTGATAGAGGTTCTTATCAACAATGGAAAGAAAATAATATTGTTCCTCAAGTAGTGTTTGAAATTCTCTCTCCGGGAAATAGATTTCCAGAAATGCTGAAAAAATTTAAGTTCTACGAAACCTATGGAGTAGGAGAATATTATATTTATGATCCAGATACAGGAGAATTTTTTGGTTATATTCGTTCTGAATCAGAATTAAAACAAATTGAAGAAATAACAGGTTTTATTAGCCCACTTTTAGGAATCAGATTTGAAATAGTAGATGGAGAATTACAAATATATCGTCCAGATGGGGAGAAATTTCTTAAATATGTGGAGTTGGAAGAAAAGAGACAGTTGGCAGAAGCAAAAGCAGCAAGATTAGCAGAGAAATTAAGAGAAATGGGGGTGAATCCAGAGGAGATATAAAGATTTGAGATCCCCGAATTTTTAAATAATTTGGGGATTTAGATTGGCCACCATTGAATATCGAGTAATTGCTGAAGAAAGTAAGGAGATACTGAAGGAAAAACAACGGAATTTTGAGTTTTAATTTTCACAAATCCTAACGCATCTTTATAAATTGAATCTAATTCAGATTCTAAATAATTACGTAGGTTTGTATTAAGTCTGCGATTTAATTGTGTTCTGAAAGTATAAATCTCTCCTTGCCAGTGAACTGCATTACTTTCTTGTTCAATAGTCCAATATTTAAGTAGTAATAAATGCCGGATAACCTGTTCTAAAAGACTCGCTACAGCACTTTTATCTCTTCTACCAAAATCTTCCAACTCCTCAATTAAATTCTCTAAATCCAAATTTCTAAACTGCTGATTTTTCAATAATTTAATAGTTTCTTCCAACCATTGAGAATCATCTACTTCATAGAGTTGTTTTAAATCATGAATAGTTTTCATAACTCCCACCTCAGACGAGCATTATCATTATATCATCTCTGTGTTCTCTGTGCCTCTGTGGTTCGTTTCTTATTTAATTCAAAATAGTTAATTATTTCCAGGGTTTAGCAATGCTAAACCCCCACAAAATTAGAGAGGAACAATAGAACTCATTTGTTCCAAATCTAAAACATTAGCTAATTCCTCCTCAGTCATTAAACCCTTTTCTAAAACAATTTGCCGGAGAGACTTTCCAGTTTCTAAAGATTCCTTAGCTACAGCAGCAGCGTTAAGATAACCAATGTGAGTATTTAAGGCGGTAACTAATGCTAAACTACCTTCTGCATAATCTAAACATCTTTCTTTGTTGGCAGTAATTCCTTGAATACAACTGTTAGTTAAGGCAGAAATTGTATTACCTAAAATTTCAATGCTGTGAATTAAATTGTAAGCGATGAGAGGCATCATCACATTTAATTCTAACTGTCCTGCTTGTGCCGCTAAGACGATCGCATTATCATATCCCATCACCTGAAAACATACCATTGATGTCATCTCTGCCATGACTGGGTTATATTTTCCCGGCATAATCGAAGAACCTGGTTGGACTGGAGGTAGTTGAATTTCCTTAAATCCGGTTTTGGGGCCTGAATCCATTAACCGCAGGTCATGAGAGATTTTAACTAGATCCTGTGCTAAATTTCTTACTGCCCCGGAAACATTCACAAACGCACCCATACTTTGCATGGCGGCCATTAAATGGGGTGCTGGTTCTAAGGGTATTTCTAAAAGTTGGGAAAGCACTTCTATCACCCGTTGACGATATTGGGGATGGGTGTTCATTCCTGTACCGGCGGCGCTACCACCTAAACCGAGTACCATTAAATCCCCGGCGGCAATGTATAATCTATTTTGGTGTTCTGTGAGGATTTGCGCCCAAGCCTGGAAGTTTTCACCTAAACGCACAGGTACGGCATCTTGTAAGTGAGTTCTTCCAGATTTAACAATATCTTGAAATTCCACTGCTTTGGCTTCTAGGGTAGAAATTGCATTGTCTAAAGCAGGTTGTAGGGTTTGGGAAAGTGCTAATAAACCACCGATGCGGATAGCGGTAGGGATGACATCGTTGGTAGACTGTCCGTAGTTGACATGATCGTTGGGACTAACCCGCTTGTAGTTGCCCTTTTCATCTCCAAGAAGTTCTAAAGCGCGGTTAGTGAGGACTTCGTTAATGTTCATGTGGTGGGATGTTCCTGCACCGGCTTGGTAAACATCAACTACGAACTGATCACGGAGTTTACCTGCTAAAATTTCATCAGTTGCTTGAATGATAGCTTTACTAATGTCTGCGGGAATACAATTGAGTTCACCGTTAACGATAGCGGTAGCTTTTTTGATGTATAAACCTGCGTTGATGTAGGTAGGTAGGGGTTTTAAACCACTGATGGGGAAGTTTTCGATCGCGCGTTGGGTTTGAATACCGTAATATACGTTATTGGGGATTTGGCGATCGCCCATTGAGTCCCGTTCAATGCGAAAATCTGTATTAGTCATGGTTTGCTGTGGATAATATCAAAATACAGATCATCCCATGCTAGGACGCTAAACGTCTATTTTGACAATGATTTTTGGTTGAACGCAGATGGACGCAGATAAACGCGGATGTGGGAATATCTATTTTTTGTTATTTCTAAGTTCAAGATTTCTTGTATTCTTAGGACTTACGTACGAGTTAAGGAATAAATTAACCACTATCTTACCTGTTCCAGATTTAGTTAGTGATTTACATTTGACTTTGGGACAATTATTTGATGGACTGAAATTATAGAAACTTCGCCAATTTAAAGTTTATGAATTTACCAAATACGATTACATTTTCTCGACTTTTAGGAATACCATTTTTATTGTATGGTTTATATATTCCCACAATCCAAGCCCAATGGATATGTTTAACTATATTTTTAATAGCAGCATTAACTGATTGGTTAGATGGTTATTTAGCTAGGAAATTAAATCAAATTACTGATTTAGGGAAATTCCTTGATCCATTAGTAGATAAACTATTGGTACTTGCACCGTTATTAGTATTAGTTGAATTGGGAAAAATACCAGCTTGGGGAGTGTTTATAATTTTAGCACGGGAATTAGCGATCGCCGGATGGCGTGTTAATCAAACTACCATTAGTGGTGCAAATATTTGGGGGAAACTGAAAACAGTCAGTCAGATAATTGCGATCGCCTTACTCATAGCACCTTTACCACCAGCTTGGCAACTTCCCTCAATAATATCCTTTTGGATTTCCGTAATTTTGACCATAACCTCTGGAATTATCTATATAGTACCGCCAAAAAACAGTATCATTACCGAGTAAGCTGAAATAAGCAAATTTAGTCAGATTCAGTACATTATTATTAATAAATTTTCTAGTTCTCACAATTTAGTTAGAGCAGAAGTTATCATGACAAAAAAAACAGCATTTACCATCAAAATTTTAGCAGTTAGATTTTTAACAGCTATCTTCATTATTTCCAGTTTATCAACCCAGAGTCAAGCGCAATTAAACCCTGGCTATAAAGTTAGTGTTAAATTTCCACAAGTAGCTGATAGAGGAGCGCCGAAAAGAACTGAAGGATCAGGTGCAAGAGGTGGTTGTGATTTAGGAGAAAATCAATCCCAGCTAGTCAAATTAAAGGCGATCGCACCAAATAATAACATCATTACCAGCCTAAATCCTCACCCTGCAATTTATGTGTATAGTCAGATTGTTAATAAACCAGTAGACTTTCAGATTTTTGAATTAAATCCTGAAAAAGATATTTACACAACTCAATTTTCACTACCTCAGAATCCAGGTATAGTGAAAGTAAAACTGCCAGAAACACTAAAATTACAAGCAAATAAAATCTATGGTTGGCGATTTATAGTTAGATGTGAACCTGCACAAAGAGACGCTGATAAATTCGTGGAAGGATGGTTAGAAATAAAATCCCTAACAGCACAACAACTGGAAAGATTAGAAAATTTTCCAGAAAATCCAAAATTACAAGCTCAATTATATTCAGACTATGGAATTTGGCATGAAACATTAGAAATTTTGGCCAATTGGCAGGAAAATCATCTGTTAAAATCAGAATGGAATGAATTATTAGAGTCAGTAGAATTAAAAGAATTTGCTAATTATTCTGTAAATTCTTGTTGTCAAGTTGCTGATTCTCCCACAACACCTGTAAATACAAACGATACAGAAATACCTAAAACAGATGCCACCAAAAATAATAGCTGGGGAGGTAATTTATAATCATGATTTAATAATTTTTAATTCCCCCTTGATGTTCACAACGAAAACCTCTTTGTTCCCATGCTTGTATATCTACATCAGCTAATCTTGTGACATTGTGACATTGGGGATAAATAAACTGACTAAAAACAGCCCAGAATAAACTACGAGTAACATCTAATATAGATTTCATCAAAAATTCCCGATTACCGGGAATGCCTTGTTCCTGGACAATATCTGTTTCTACCCAGATACCATGAGATCCTAAAAGAATTTGTGCCATTATTTTCGCTCTCAAGACATGAGAACCAGAAGTGATTAATTTTACCTTGTAAACTCCCCAGTGTTTAAAAATAGGGATACTGTAATAAAAATTTTCAAAAGTAGAACGAGCGCAATTTTCCAGCCAGACCTTTTGTAAATCTGCTGATTCCCGCTGAAAAATCAACCAAATACAGGGATTTGCAGAACCCTGAGAAATCAGAATTGGTATTTGGGAATAATTTTTAGCTTGTTGAGCGACATAAATTTCTCTGCGAATGCTACCCCCAAGGACTAAAACAGCGTCTACAGGCTGTGAAGACGCAGAAACCAAGGTTATAGTAGTCACAATCAGCCAAATAGATAGAAGCAAACCACACCCCAAACCAATATTTTTGAGCAAACGCCTAAACTTTCTCAATCTGCTATGCCAAAAGAATGCTGATTTAGTTGTAAATTTGTGCTTCATAACGTAGAAAATTAAAATTTTCTTGTCTACTATTGAAAAGTTCTACGGCCAATTCAACAAAATGCTATCTTAAAAAAAGGATTTGGAGCATAAAACGTAAATCATGACGAAAGTCACTAATTTTCCGTGGTGGTTTTTGCTATAAAAATACTACACACAAACAACAACTATTAATGAAAAGATAGTAATTTCCACATCATTTACGTGTAAAAAAGTGATGGACAAAGAATAGTTAAAATTAGGAGGTAAAAACTGCAAGTTTTTAAGAAATTTTCAGGAAACTCTGATTGCTAAACTGTCAATATAGTCAATATACAATTATTCCAGCTGATATACATGAATCATTCTGCGAAACGTCACTCACCGCTCCAGGCAGCCTTGATTGGTGGAGCGATCGCTACAACTGCTACTATATCCGTATTTGGCCAAGCGTGGACAAGGTGCGTTCATGCTGCTCTACAAGATAGTCCTAAAGCCTTAGTTGACCAAGTATGGCAATTGGTAAATCGGGAATATGTTGATGGCAAATTTAATCAACAAGATTGGCAAGCAATCAGGCAAAGCTTGTTAAGTAAAGAATATACTTCCAATGAACAAGCTTACGTAGAAATCCGTAAAGCTTTACAAAGATTAGAAGACCCCTACACAAGATTTCTTGATCCCAAACAATTCCAAGCCTTAACCAGTCAAACATCTGGGGAAGTATCAGGGATTGGTATTCGGATGGAAATAGACGAAAAAACCAAGAAATTAACAGTTGTTGAACCTATAGAAAACTCACCAGCAATCAAAGCCGGAATTAAAAAAGGTGATCAGATTTTAGCAATCAATGGTAAATCCACTCAGAATATGAAAGTGGATGAGGCATCAAGTTTAATTCGTGGTCAAGTGGGAACTAGCCTCAATTTACGACTACAAAGACCTGGAAAAAATACTTTTGATGTTAAACTGACCAGAGCAACCATTGAAATTCCCACAGTTAATTATACCCTCAAGCAAGATGGTGGGCGGAGAATTGGTTACATTCAGTTGAGAGAATTTAGCTCCCATGCAGCGGAACAAATGCAGCGAGCAATTAGGGAATTAAACAGGCAAAAAGTTGATTCCTATGTGTTAGATTTGCGTGGCAACCCAGGAGGCTTGTTACAAGCCAGTATTGAAATAGCACGGATGTGGCTAGATAGTGGTGGCATTGTCAAAACCGTAGACCGTGTGGGCAGTAGCGAAGAAACGAAAGCTAATCGCACCGCCTTGACAAATCAACCCTTAGCCGTACTTGTAGATGGTAATTCTGCCAGTGCGAGTGAAATTCTCACCGGCGCACTCAAGGATAATAACCGCGCGGTGGTAGTGGGTAGTAAAACCTTTGGTAAAGCCTTAGTGCAGTCAGTTCATGAACTCGTTGATGGTTCTGGGTTAGCTGTCACCATTGCTCATTACTATACTCCCAAAGGTACAGATATCAACAAAAAGGGTATTGTCCCTGATATTGAGTTAGATTTGACTACAGCCCAACAGCGTCAGTTAGCGGATAATCCCAATTTAATCGGGACTTTGAGTGATCCACAATACGCTCGCGCTATTCTGGCTTTATCAAATAAAAACTTTGCTAAACCTGCAACACCTGCTCAAACTTCCCAAACTGCCAAAACTTCAGCACCTTTGAGTGTGCGGGCTGAAGATTTGAAGTTTTAAATAATCAGAAGATTCAGGAGGGGCGAACAGACGTTCGCCCGTACAGGAGTTCTAGGAAATTTTTACTCTTGCCTTTTGCTTCTTGTTTTTGTTTTTTGCTATATGATAAATATTTGACAAGATATGATCTAATATTTATGAGTGATCATTCACTAGCAGCAACCACTACCCAAGATTTTTTCCCAAAAGTATCGGTAGTGATTCCCATTTATAATGGTGAAGCAGATTTACCAGAGTTATTAAATTGCTTGTTGTTGCAAACTTACCCTCAAGATCAAGTAGAGTATTTATTAGTAGATAATAATAGTAGCGATCGCACTCTTTTTATTCTCCAAAAAACAGCCACAAATTCCCCCATAAATATTCTTCCTCTCAGTGAAAATAATATTCAAAGTTCCTACGCAGCAAGAAATGCAGGGATTAAAGCTGCTAGTGGTGAAATTATCGCCTTTACAGATGCTGATTGTCGTCCTCAACCTCAATGGTTATATCAATTAATTCAACCTTTTATTAATGCAGAAGTGGTAATTGTCGCTGGAGAAATTACCGCCTTACCCGGTAAAAGTTTATTAGAACAATTTGCAGACAAACAAGAAACTCTATCGCAAAAACATACTTTAGCCAATAAATTTTGTCCCTACGGACAAACAGCAAATTTAGCAATTCGACGTAATATTTTTCATAGTTCCGGTTTATTTCGTCCCCATCTCAGTACAGGGGGAGATGCGGATATTTGTTGGCGCATTCTCAAAGCAAATCTTGGTAAATTAGAATTTTCACCTGATGCAATTGTCCAACATCGTCACCGATTAACAATAAAAGAATTAGCGAGTCAATGGCGACGTTATGGACGTTCTAATCGTTATTTACATGAACTGCATGGTGTAGAATTAACCAGAGAAATGAAAAATAAAGAATATGGTTATATTATGCTGCGTTGGTTATTAAAAGAATTTCCCAGAGAAACTATTAAAAATCTGGTTGGTAAATCTAGTTTAGTAAATATATTTAATACTCCTTTAGGTTTATTTACTGGTAGGGAGAGAAGTCAAGGACAAAGAAATGCAAAATTACCAGAAAATGCCAAAATGATTGAATGGTTGTAAATTTTATTTTATATTTTCAGAATTTGACTCCTGACTCCTTAAATAGACAAATTTTGTTTACATAAATCAGCTATTTTACACATATCACAACCAGGAGAACGAGCTTTACAAACTGCACGACCATGATAAATTAACCGAATAGACCAATTTTCCCATTCAGGTTGGGGTAGTAATTTCATTAAATCTTGTTCGATTTTTACAGGTTCGGTATTTTTGGTTAACCCTAAACGCTGACTTAAACGTTTAACGTGGGTGTCTACTGTCACTCCTGCATTGATACCATAAGCGTGCGCTAGAACGACATTTGCAGTTTTTCTAGCTACTCCGGGAAGTTTTAACAATTCTGCCATTTTATTGGGAACAATTGAGTTAAAATCATTAACAATCATGCCACAAGCAGCTTTGATATTTTTGGCTTTGTTACGATAAAAACCTGTCGAACGGACTAATTCTTCTAATTCTAATATATTCGCATTTGCTAAACTTTCTGCATCAGGAAAGCGACCAAATAGATGTGGTGTTACTTTGTTAACTCGTTCATCTGTACATTGAGCGGAGAGAATTGTGGCTACTAATAATTGTACAGGAGTTTGATAATCTAAAGAGCAGGTTGCATCTGGATACAGATGATGAAGAAGGGAGAGAATTTCTAAAGCACGTTGCTTTTTTGATGATTTTGATAATGTTTTACGAGTCACACCAGCAATGTTCAGTTTAATAAATAATTAATTATGTAATTTTATCAGATAATAGTAAGTTTTTTAGGATTGTGGATTTTGATTTTTTAATCATCATAAAAATCCACAATCTCATCTTCAGTTATAATCCTTGGATTAATTGTTGAACAACATCTAACTGAGTGGTTTCTTTGACAATTAAGAAAATACCTAAACCTAAAAGTAGGACTAAACCTGTTTGCATGACACCTTCTTGGATTTTGGCTGGTAAAGGTTTACCAAATAAACCTTCTATTAACAGAAAAGCCAGTTGTCCACCATCTAATGCAGGTAGGGGTAAGATATTAATGACGGCTAGGTTAATGCTAATGATGGCGGCAAAAGATAAAAGATTTGCGCTATTATCTGCGGCCAATTTAGCACCAATTTTGACAATGTTAACTGGGCCTGAAACCTGACTGGCAGTTTCTTGGAAGTTAGTTACTAACTGTCCAAATCCTTTAACTGTACCAATTAATAATTGCTGAAATCTGTCAGCAGCAACGGTAAAAATCTCGATAGGATTTTGAGGATGACGATAAATTGCTTTACCATTGGGTACTAATTCAATTCCTACTAAACCTTTACCATCTGGGCTTTCTGTAGGGGTTAATGTTAAAGGTTTGGTTTGGTTTTCATGTTGGATTTGCAGTTGAATTTGTTCATTGGGATGACTTTGAATTTCTTTAGTCAATAATAAGGGGGAACTTTTATCTGCTAATAATTCTTTACCGTTGACACTGAGGATAATATCACCTGAGCGAATTCCGGCTTGGTAAGCTACAGATTGTTCATTAATTGGTTTAACAATTACCCCTGGTTGAAATTGAAATTCTTGTGGTACACCAACGATACCGATTTGTAAAGCTAGAACTAAATAGGCAAAGATTAAATTTGCTATCACTCCGGCGCTAATGACAATTGCCCGGTCTAAAATAGGACGATTCCGCAGCAAATTCGGATCATTGGGGGGAATTTCGCTATCTGGATCATCATCAGGAAAGCCAACAAAGCCACCCAAGGGGAAAGCGCGGATAGTATATTCCGTTTGTGATCCTTGGTACTTTAGGAGAGTAGGACCAAAACCCAGGGAAAAGCGGTTAGCGTAAATACCTTGGGAACGTGCGGCTATAAAATGTCCTAACTCATGTACCAAAATCAAAATTGCCAAGACGGCGATCGCTGCTAAAACTGACATAGAGCAAAGTAGTCAAAAAATATTTCGGATCTATCTCTTTATTGTAGTTTGGGAATGGGCTAAGAAACTGAAACCATCTGAGAATGTTAGCTACATACCTTCGGTAAGCCATAGCACTCCCTGGTAATTTCCACATCCGAAAAATAGTATCATGATTTTCGCCCCACATTCTATTTACTAGGGTTTATACTAGATTAGTTTGGGTATTTATTTACCGCTATAGGGTTGTAGGTAAAAGTGAACTATGCGGATAGGTGGACGTTACGAAATTCTTGAAATATTGGGAAATGGTGGTTTTGGGATTACCTATAAAGCTAGAGATATGCAAAAACCCAGTAAACCTATATGTGTCGTTAAAGAACTTTTATCCCAACATAATAATACTTTCCGCATGAATTTTTTTCAGAAGGAAGCAAGAATTTTAGAAGCTTTAGGTACACATTCCCAAATTCCTCATTTATTAGCTTACTTTGAAGAGAATGAGAAATTTTATATTGTCCAAGAATTTATTCAAGGACAGTGCTTAGATCGAGAAATTTTACCTGGTAAGCAACTAAGTGAAGGTTATGTAATTAAATTATTGCAAGATGTTTTAGAAGTTCTAGTATTTGTACATGAACAGAATGTGATTCACCGGGATATCAAACCTCCAAATTTAATTCGTAGACAAGAAGATGGTAAGGTTTGTTTAATAGATTTTGGTATAGTTAAAGAAACAGACATTTATAAAAGTAATGGTAGCGTAAAAACTTCAATTATGGCTGGTACTTTTGGTTATATGCCATCAGAACAAGCCAGAGGTAAAACGGTCTTCTCCAGTGATATTTATGCTTTAGGAATCACTGCTATTCAAGCTTTAACAGGTTTGCAATCGCAGGATATTGAAGAAGATCCTCAAACAGCGGAATTGTCATGGCAACACTCTGTTCAAGTAAGTAATCATTTAGCTGCATTTTTAACTAAAATGGTACGTCGTCACCATAGTTTACGATATCAAAATGCCCAAGCAGCTTTAGCAGAATTAAAAAAAATTACCCCTTCTCTCCCCACGGCAATTTTATCAAATCCAGTAGTCACTAACCCCAGAGATTTATATTATCAAGAAGCTAGTAGTTTAGGTCAAAAATACAATGGTAAATTCTCTCCAATCATACTAAAAAGATTAGAGAATAAAAGATTAGATTTAGGTTTATCTGTACAAGAAGCCCAGGAAATTAGAGAATTAGTTATACAATCATATCAACAAAATCAGCATCCTCATCAAGAATTAAAACAAGGAAATAGACAGCAAATTATACCACCCAAATTACCAAAATCTTCAAATCCAAATATTGGTATTAACAGATCAAGGGCTAATTCTCAACCTCAAAAATCACGGTCTTCAGCTATCAAAACCCAACCTTTTGTCTTTGAAACAGCCCAATTAGAGTCAAAAAACCTACTTTTCGGCTTAATTAAAAATCGTGAAATTCAACGCAGTCAAAAAACAGCAAAATTATTTATAGAAGAATTAGAAAATGGGGTAATCTTAGAATTAATTGCTATTTCCAGCGGTAAATTTTTAATGGGTTCATCACAAGAAGAAATCGAAAGTATGGATAGGGGATTTCCCCAACATCTTGTTTTGATTGAACCTTTTTTACTTGGTAAATATCCCATCACCCAAGCACAATGGAAAGCAGTTTCCAGCTTACCAAAAATTCAAATTGATTTAGATCCAGACCCATCTAATTTTAAAGGTTTGAATAGACCAGTAGAACAAATTTCATGGTATGAAACTCAGGAATTTTGCGCCAGACTTTCACAAAAAACAGGCAGATTATATCGTTTACCAAGTGAAGCAGAATGGGAATATGCTTGTCGTGCAGGTACAATTACACCTTTTTATTTTGGTAATACTATTAGCACTGAGTTAGCTAATTATAATGGTGAATATATTTATGGTAATGGCAGCAAAGGAATTTATCGCAAAGAAACAACAGATGTAGGTACTTTTCCCGCTAATGCTTTTGGTTTATATGACATCCATGGTAATGTTTGGGAATGGTGTCAAGATGGCTGGTATGATAATTATATTGGGGCGCCAAATGACGGTAGTGCATGGTTAAATGAAAACGACAATCACCCTCGTAGAGTATTGCGTGGTGGTTCTTGGTCATATCGTCCAGTTTATTGTCGTTCCGCTTATCGTATTAATTATCCTCCAGTTAGTAAAGACCAAAATCATGGTTTTCGTGTTGCTTGTTCTGCTAAATGGAATGAGTCATAA
The DNA here is from genome assembly GCF_038050375.1 of Okeanomitos corallinicola TIOX110. Lineage (NCBI taxonomy): Bacteria > Bacillati > Cyanobacteriota > Cyanophyceae > Nostocales > Aphanizomenonaceae > Okeanomitos > Okeanomitos corallinicola. The sequence continues at coordinate 1,864,861 of NZ_CP150886.1, forward strand.
TTTATGAACTGTTGGTGCGTTACTAAACATGAAATTGAAATTCAAGAGATTTTTTAAAAACAAAAAAAAGCAGATTATTCCCAGAAGATACCTGAAAATAAACGATGGCAAAGTTGAAATTCTGGGTATGGGTGCATGGCATTCACATTGGCAAGACCCTTACCATTTATTATTAACAATTCCCTGGACTGGTTTCTTACTGCTGATTTTTATTTTTTATATAGCTATTAATTTGTTATTTGCATTAGCTTATTTATTAGGTGGAGATTGTATAGCAAATGCTCAACCTGGTTCTTTTGCAGATGCCTTTTTCTTTAGTGTCCAAACTTTAGCATCTATTGGTTATGGTGCTATGTATCCAACAACGATTTATGCCAATATCATAGTTACCATTGAAGCAATCATTGGTTTAATGACAATTGCCGTAATTACAGGATTAGCCTTTGCTCGTTTTTCACAACCAACTGCGCGTGTGATATTTAGTAAATTAGCTGTAATTACCCAACATGATGGAGTTAATACGTTAATGTTTCGCACTGCTAATCAGCGTCGGAATATGATTTTAGAAGCAAATATTAAAGTTTATTTAATGCGCGATGAAGTCACAGCAGAAGGTCAATTTATCCGTCGGATTCACAATTTACAATTAATCAGTAATCAGACACCTAATTTTTCTTTGTCTTGGTCAGTTATGCACGCAATTGATAATAATAGTCCTTTGTATGGCATGACATTAGATTCATTAATTAAGACTCATTCTTCATTGATTGTATCTTTGACTGGGATTGATGAAACTGTAGTTCAGTTAGTTCATGCTCGTCATGTTTACGGGATTAAAGATATTCGCTGGCATCATGAGTTTGTTGATATTATTCATTACACTTCTGATGGACATCGTTATATTGATTATGAGCATTTTCATGATGTTTTGCCTGTGGAAAAATGAGCGATCATATCTTCCAAACTAACATCTTACTATCGGTGAAAAATAATTATTTTTGAGACAGCACTTCTGGTTATTTTTCTGGTAAAAACTCAATTTCTAATATTTGTGTGATTTCATAATAACAATATCCAGATGATATTCTTAAATGAAAAGTAAGTATGGAGAGTGTGGGAATGTGGACTTTGTTAAAAACCAAGTTTAATATTTACCCTATCGCATCTCTACCTTTTGCTTGAGGGAAAACAAGGAGACTGAGAAAATATATTGAGGATACTGTAGAGGACGCAGAGAAATCCGGGTTTGAGAGATTTTTTACGTAAGTCCTATTCAAATTAAAATAGACAATCTCCCACTAACCAAACGTAATGGGAGATTATCTAGTAATTAAACTACACTCCTAATTCCTCTCTCTGCGTCTGTGCGTCTGTGCGTGAAAAAAAATAATTCATTACACCAACACAAACTGCTGAGAATCAGTTACATCCAAACTCACAGCTTGAATACCAATCAAAACAGCCAGAGTTTGATTATCAAAACTAATCTGAGTATCAGCACCCACCTGACTTAATTGCAAAGTAGATGTAGTAATACCCAAACTGACAGCACCATTAATACCAATCACATCAATCCCAACTTGGAAATCAACAATGGTATTAGCAGCTTGTGGTGGTTCAACATTCACAATCCAGAATTGATCATTACCATCACCACCAGAAATTAAGTTACCACCACCTGCTTGCACAAAGAAACTATCATTACCATCACCACCTAAAACTCGGTCATTGCTTCCCAGATAGAAAACATCATCACCTGCACCACCAGACATCCGGTTTCCACCTTGAGCATCAGTAGCATCAAATTCGTCATTACCACTGCTACCGAAAACTCTATCTCTGCGATTGATATAGATAGTATCATCGTCACTACCTAGATTAATGCGGTTATCCCCTGCATTAGCTAAAGCTCCCAGCAATAGGTCTACAGAGTCACTACCTGCTCCAGTAAACAGAATATCTTGTACACCATCAAAGCTGCTGCCGGCAATGGGGAAGATGTCATCATTACCGGGTGTACCAACGGAAGGAAATCCAGGGTTATTAGGGTTATCAGTATTTTCAGCGATTGTCAGGGTTACTAAAATTGGGTCGTGGTCACTTGCTCGTTCCTCATTGTCTACAAACTCACTATTAACATGAACAATGTCAACTTGGGCATTTGCACTCAAATTATTGCTCACCAAAATGTGGTCAAGGGATTGGGAATTACCATCAAAGATGAAAGTATAGCGTTCATTTTCTGGCAAAGTATTGGTGAGGTTAGTTAAAACAGGATTATCATCACCTGCCAAAATACTCAAAGGTGAAATAAATTCAAACTCATTTAAATCACCGACGACAACGATATTAGAATTAGGATTAGTTGCCAAAATCCCGTCTACAAAATCATTTATCGCTTCAGCTTGAGCGCGACGCTGATCTAAAGATCCATTAATTGTAATATCTTCCTGGCCATTACCAGCAGATTCACCACCGACAGAAGGTTGATTTACACCAAATAATGGACTACTACCACCTTTAGATGAGAAGTGATTGTTAACTACTGTGATCTCTTCACCATTAAAAGCGAAGTTGGCTATTAGCGGTAAGCGAGTGTCAGTGAAAGCAGCAAAACTAGAAGAGGGTACTGTTTGAACAGAATCTGCTACCAAATCCACACGACTGTCATTGTATAGGAAAGCGTTACGGATATTTGCACCGGGCTGTCCACCACTGTTGTTATTGCTAATGAAAGTATTGTCAATGAATTGGTAAGTGGGGCCACCTGCGGCGGTGATCGCATCTATCAGGGTTTGTAGAGTTAGACTGGCACTGAAAATTCCATCATTGGTACTGCCACTATTGTCTTGAATCTCCTGTAAACCAATGATATCAGGACTTTGGAGATTATTAACGATTTGATTTGCGATCGCATTAAAGCGACTATCAGTAAGATCAAAATCACCATCACCATCGTTAGGATCAAGGTTAAGAACATTGTAAGTGGCAATGGCTAAAGTATCACTATCCTGAGTCAAAGTAGTAACTTCAGGTTGCAAATTAGCAGACTGAATATTACCAACAAAGTCTTCTGTGGGAATGATCTCAAAGTTACCAAAGTTATATGTAACCACACCAGTGACATCACCCAACCTATCACCAACATTCACATTGGGGAAGGCAAAATCAAACACACCATTATCTGCGTCAATTTGGATGCGTTCGGGGTTAAAGTCGTCCGGTGCAATGTTAATTGTGCCACGTTCACTTAAACCAGTTGCACCCGCACCATTATCAGCAACGGTATAAATTTCTCCAAACCTGTTGGTAGGACTCACAGCAATTAAATCTGTAGCTGTAACTCTCATTCCTTCCACAGATTCCCAGAAATCAATCCCGTCAGTGGTGGGGTCAAAGGATGTGAGTCCATCGTCGTCAATGACCTGGAATGGAAGCACTCGACCACCTGCACCAAGAATAACCGCACTGGGTAAAGCATTACCACTGGAGAGGATGGTGATTGTGGGATTGCCACTAATTTGGGTAGTGGAAAGATTGCCTGTACTTGTTCCACCGGGAGTAAATTCACTGACTGTACCTGTCACAGTAATAGCATCACCAACGCTGACTGGAGGAGCGCTACCGGTAAAGACAAAAATGGCTTCAGAAGTAGCAATATTATCATCAGGGTTGGGGTCTTGGAAATAAAACCCATTGGAGTCAACAGCAGTAACAATACCTGGTACATCTGTGACAATTTGCCCCAGTAAAGGCGATGTGTGACCTGCTCCTTGAATGGTATGAATTTTGATGGATGCAGCAGTAGCTAAGGTAAAGGCTGTGTTACTAAAAGGTACATCTGGGGCTACTGTATCAATACTTTGATCACCAGAACCATCTTGAGCAATCCAATTGCTAGGATTATTGATAATTGGTAAATAGTCAGCAAAATCAGCAGCACCTGTTCTATCACTGTTAAAAGCAGCAATATCCGCGCCATTAGCTACTAAAGATGATAAATCTAAGGCATTTACTCCAGCGGTTAAACCTGTATTAGTGAGTGTTCCATTGCTTTCACTAAAACCACCTGCGGCGATTGCTGTAATAAATGTGGGTGAATTTCCATCTCCCTGATAAGCATAAAGCACTTCACCACTGGCACTCAGTCCCCTATTATTGCCTCGTTCTGCTACGGGTTGGGTAATTGTTCCTGTGCTGGAAGTAATCTCTCCAGAACCAATATTATCAATGCGGATGATAGTTCCTGCGGAGATTAAACTGTCAGATGTCCAGCTAAAAGCGCCTTCATTTGTATCATTCCAAGCAGTACCGTTCCACTCGTTATCTTCAAAAATAATTACTTCGTTAGGGTTAATATCAACTAATGCCACAAAAGCAATGTTGTCATTACCATCGGCGTTAAACCCAACAAAGGCGATATTTCCAGCGGTAAGTGCCATAATTTCAAATTCCCCTACAATTTTTAGTGGTCATCCTATTTAGTAGGTTTGCCTAATTTGTTTAAGGGAACACAAAGTAAGCATTATTAAAACATTATCAATAGACATCTTCAGAAATTAAATATGTGTTTATGTGTTTTCTAAAACCCTTGTAGAGACTTTCCATAGGTAGGGATTCTCGACTCTACATTCATTTTCGGAGATGTCTAATGGTTTTTTCTATAATGATCTGACTTACGCATTTTTACGTATTATTAGTATAATAAGTTCTAATTAATTAGTAATCTTATATCTTTTTACAATCTTATTTAAAAATAATGGACGACACCAAAAAATATTTCTGAGAATATATATTTATTTTTTTATAATTTTTGTTACAATTAATGAAATTTTTATCTAAAAATTACCATTATGGCCTTATACGCTGAGTTACATAGACACCTGGGGGGTTCTGTCGTCCCCCGTGTGTTGTGGCGGTATTTTGAGCGCCATGCTACGGATTTAATTTCTCGGTTTAGTGAATATTCGGAATTTGAAGACTTTTACACCCGTCCTCGTAACACTTTAGATGAGTATTTGGAATTGCATACTTTAGTGGAAAGTGTGCAAACAGTGGAGACATTACCGTATTTTATTTATCGCTTATTGCGTGGTGCGTATATCTTTGAAAATTTAGCTTATTTAGAACTACGTTATACTCCCTATTTACGCACTCCTGAACATCTAAATCAAAACGAAAGAATTGATAAGATGGCGGAAATTGTGGAAGTTGTGGGTAAAGCTAGTTGTTCTTTAGAATATCCCATTGTTAATAGTCAAATTCTCTGTATGCACTCTCGTTTACCTTTTGAGGTGAATAAGGCAATTGTAGATTTAGCAGCAGCAAATAGAGAATATGTTTGTGCAGTGGATGTGGCTGGAGGCGATCGCAATTATGCTGAAAGAATGTCAGAATGGATTAGTTTATATGATTATGCCCGTTCTTTAGGTTTAAATACCACTGGACATCTTTACGAAACTCAGGATGGTTGTTATCCAGAACTTTTACCTTATTTAATGCGAATTGGTCATGGTATCCAAATTCCTTTATTGTACCCGGAATTATTACCGGAGTTAGCTAGGAGAGGACAATGTTTAGAAGTTTGTCCGACGACTTATTTAAAAACAGGAACTTTACAGGATATCAGGCAATTAAAAGTAGTTTTTGATCGCTGTTTTGATGCAGGGGTTGATATTGCTATCTGTACAGATAATGCGGGTTTACATAATGTCCGTTTACCCTTTGAGTATGAAAATTTATTGACTTACGACATTATTAATTTCCAACAGTTAAAAGCTTGTCAGGATGCAGCTTTCCGTCATGCTTTTGCTTGGCCACATAGTCAACATCCAGCTTCTTTATTAACTGGGTTATTGAAACCTGAACCAGCTAAAGTTTTGGTTTAATGTAGTTTAATTTAGATCACTGACTTCTTAAAGAAGTCAGTGGCCTTTGATTATAGCAACGAACAAGGCGATTGAGACATAAGCTAAAACTTAGATACTGAAAGACTTCTAGCACTGTCACCTATCACCTGTTACCTGTCACCTTCTGTATTACACTCCTTCTGTAGCACCACCAATTTTTTTCCAAGCAGCTAAACCACCAGGAATTTCTGAGACATTTTTAAACCCAGCAGCTTGTAATATTTTCACTGCTGTGGTCGCTTGAATATCAGTTTCCCCGTAAACGCAGATTTGACGCTCTTGATGTAAACTGGATGTAGCGCGTGCGTACAAATCATCTACAGGGATAGAAATTGCTCCTGTGATATGACCATGATTGTAAGTGAAGCGATCGCGTACATCAACAATTGTGAAAGCGGGTTGACCCCATTCGAGACACAACTTTAAATCATTAACATCAGCAACTAAATTACTCATCAGCTTTTTTTTTGCTTAGAACCTTACCAGAAATCTATCAAAAATACTTTTATAATTCGGTTTTCTTGACTATTAATCTAAAATTCTTTATAGATATTAATGAAACTTATTTTAGCACGATTCAGCTATGAGCTATCAGCGGTAGGCTTTTTCAACTGACACCAGATATTATTACTCATGAATCCTCGTTTCTGAAGAATGAAATTATGCTCAGAATTAGAATTTAAAAGCCATAATATTGTAAGCTAATTGTCTGTACATTCAGGCAATTCTTAATTTTTAATTCTTAATTTTTAATGATGGCATCTACTATTCAAGCTTTACCGACAGAAGTTGTTTATTTAATTACCGCTGGGGAAGTAATTGATAGTTTTGCTTCGGTTGTGAGGGAATTAGTAGAGAATTCTTTAGATGCTGGTGCAACCCGTATAGTAATTTCTCTGTGGCCGCAAAATTGGCGAGTCCGTGTAGCTGATAACGGTTGGGGAATGAACTTAGATGATTTGCAACAAGCAGCAACCGCACACAGTACCAGTAAAATTTACTCTCCTGATGATTTGTGGAAAATTACCAGTTTAGGGTTTCGTGGTGAAGCATTACATAGTTTAACAACCTTAGCAGATTTAGAAATTCTCAGTCGTCCTATGGGGGGATATGAAGGATGGCAAATTGTTTATAATGATAGTGGAGAAATATTAGAAAAAAAAGTTGCAGCGATCGCACCTGGTACTGTAGTTACAGTTGATAATTTATTTGCTAATTATTCCGCACGTCGTCAAGGTTTACCCAATGCTACACAGCAAATGAAAGCTGTCCAAGGGATAATACAACAAATTGCTTTGTGTCATCCTCATGTTACTTTTCAGGTGTCGCAAAATGATAAACAATGGTTTACGATTTGTCCTGCTGCGAGTGTAGGTAAATTAATTCCCCAAATTTTACCCCAAATTAAACCCGGTGATTTAAAAGAAGTTGATTTAGAAATACCTAAAACCGAATCTAAAATTACCTTAGTCATTGGTTTACCCGATAGATGTCACCGTCATCGTCCTGATTGGGTAAAAATAGCAATTAACGGCAGAATGATTAAATGTCCAGAATTAGAACAGACGATATTTTCAGCCTTTCATAAAACCTTACCACGCGATCGCTATCCAGTTTGTTTTTTACATCTGACAGTTTCCCCCGACCAAATCAACTGGAATCGTAACCCTTCCAAAACAGAAATTTACCTGAATGAGATTGAATATTGGCAAGAAAAAGTAACATCAGCAATTAACCAAAGTATCCGTATTTCTGAAGCGAATATTAAAGAATCAGTTCATACATCAAGAGTGAGTAATTTACTCAAAGTTGCCGAATCAAAAGGTAGTTATAACTTTAATTCTCAGTCAGAAAATAAAACAACTCAAAATTATTTAAAAGCAGTTGCTCAAGTTAGCAATATGTACATAGTTGCTGAACATTCTGGAGGAATGTGGTTAGTAGAACAACACATAGCCCATGAAAGAGTATTATATGAAAAATTATGTGATAATTGGGAAATTGTCCCTGTAGAAAGTCCGATTATTCTTTATCAATTATCATCTGCACAGGTGGAACAACTAGAAAGAATTAACTTAGATATTGAACCTTTTGGAGAAAAACTTTGGGCTGTACGCAGTATTCCCACCATGTTAAAAATCCGAGAAGATATAGCCGAAGCATTATTAGAATTAAGTTGGGGAGGAGACTTACAAACAGCCCAAGTTGCAGTAGCTTGTCGCAGTGCAGTTCGTAATGGTACACCCATGAATTTACCAGAAATGCAGCAATTATTAAATGATTGGCAAAATACCCGTAACCCCCGCACCTGTCCCCACGGTCGGCCTATTTATTTATCATTAGAAGAATCTGCATTATCAAAATTTTTCCGTCGTCATTGGGTAGTGGGTAAAAGTCATGGAATTTGATTGGTGATTGGTTAAAATAAATATTTACATAAGATTTAGATTATTTTACTTTGATTTGATATGATAATGATCATAGTAGGATTCAATTTTTAAAAATTCCAGAATAGAAAAATCATAAATTAATAAAATACTTTATGCGTCGAGATTCAATTTTTTATAAACTCTTTCAACAATCTCCCTCTCTATTATTTCAACTTCTGCAAAACCCTCCAGCTAATGCAGAAGATTATCGTTTTGATTCCGTAGCAGTCAAAGAACCAAAATTTGAAATTGATGGAGTATTTTTACCACCAGAAAATGAAAATAGGGGTGTTGTTTATTTTTCGGAGGTGCAGTTTCAAAAAGATGAATTTCTTTATGAAAGAGTATTTGCCGAATCTGCACTATATTTTTATCGCAACCGTCAGAGGTTTAGTGATTGGCAAATTGTTATAATTTACCCATCCCGGAATACAGAACAAAGCGATATTTACCCCCATCGTACTTTATTAAATGGTGAACAATTCCATCGTATCTATTTAGATGAATTGGGAGATATTCGTCAATTACCTATCTGGGTAGCATTGATGGTTCTGACAACCTTAGAAAAAAGTCAAGCACCAGAGGAAGCACGGTATTTGTTAACAAGAATTAAACAAGAAATACCAACGCCATCAAGTCAAGTCATAATAGAAATGATCACAACGATCATCGCTTATAAATTTGAGAACTTAACCCGCATTGAGGCTGAAGCTATGTTAGGAATTACATTTGAAGAAACACGACTGTATCGGGATATTAGAGAAGAAGCAAGGGAAAAAGGAAGGGAAGAAGGAAGGGAAGAAGGAAGGGAAGAAGGAAGGGAAGAAGGGTTAGAACAAGCAACAGTTAATTTAGTTAACCGACTATTAACTAAGCGATTTGGAGAATTATCTCCAGAAATACGCGCTCAAATTTCTGCTTTATCATTACCTGTACTGGAAAATTTGAGCGAGGCTTTGCTAGATTTTAGCAGTATTGCTGATTTACAAAGTTGGTTAGGAGAGGTGAAAAATTAGGAGCATATTTCAAACATATTTCAAAACTATACCAATAAATTACACTTCCGTAGCGTTAGGTAAAATCAAAATCTGCTTACCTGCGGAAGTATTATTATATTTTATGGCTCTCTCAGACTGGTTATGTTAAAATAATATAAACAAAACAAATAGTTGAAAAATTTCTAAAAGATGTGATTAAAGACTGTGGTGGGGAAAATGAACAAATAGCAAGATTACTTTTATATTTACTTACAGATGAAAATGGCACAAGACCTTTAAAAACTCGCGCTGAGATAGCAACACAGTTAGTAGATAAAAGTGAAAAAATGAATTTATTGTTAAATATCTTTGTTGCGTCTGGTTTGGTGTTACTCTTACCAGAATCACCTGCGGATAGATATCAATTAGTGCATGATTATTTGGTTGAGTTTATTCGTCAACAACAAGGAAATGAATTATTTACAAAATTGGTAGAAACTCAAAAGCAGCTAAAGTAACAAAAAGAAGCCAATCAAATATTAAATCAAGCTAGAGAACAAGCTGAAAAGTTACTCAAAGAAGCACAAAAGGGAACAGAATTAGAACGTGCTGGTATGAATGCTTTAAGGCAATTTGAGTTTGCCCAGTTAGAGGCACTAATGGCTGCTATGCACAGTGGCAAAGAACTAAAAAATATCGTTAAAGATGGTCGTCCCCTGGAAAAATACCCAGCTTTTAGCCCTATTTACGCCCTGAATACTATTGTTGACAATATTAAAGAAATCAACCAATTTCAGGGTCATCAGGGTTATGTCATTAGTGTGAGTTTCAGCCCCGATGGAAAAACCATTGCTACGGCATCTGATGACAATACAGCGCGGTTGTGGCCTGTGCGGTATTTGGACAGGGCTTTAAAGGATGGTTGTGTGTGGTTGCAGGATTATTTGCAGAATAATACGGGTTTGAGTGAGGAGGAGAGGCGGTTGTGTGATGATATTTGAATTTGTCAGAAGTGGCTATCTCAAAGTCAGCAATGATGAGGTTTTTAATTTCGCCTTGTGCCTGATACTATAAATTGCTAACCACCCTGGCTACTTGTTGAGAAATAAAAGGTAAAATATCCCGACTTTTAGCTTGTGCTTTCCCTTCTGTAAATACCACTAAAAGATAAGGACGTTGTTCAGGTAATTCAATATAAGCTGCATCATGGCGGACAGAACTTGTCCAACCTGCTTTTGACCAAATTTGACTATTTTCAGGTAAACCACCGCCTAAGAAGCCTGTAACCTGGTCTTCTTCCACATCTTGGGGTAATTCTGCTGGGTTAAGACTGCGTTTGAGTAAAGACATCATTTGTTGGGATCTACTGCTAGAAACCGCCACCCCACCGACTATACTATGTAATAATCGGGCAATAGCATTAGTTGTTAGCATATTCCGATTTGCAAACATTTCCCCATAAAAAGCCCTTTCTCTTCCATAAGGGCCATCACCCCAGGTTTTTTGACAAACATTAATATTTGCCATTTCTTCCCAACCTAAAGATTGATAATAGCGGTTAATAATATTTCTTTGATATTTCCAAGTTTCAAAAGGCCCAGTAGGTAACTCAGGCCCCGAAGTAGTACCACTGAGAATATCAACAATTAAACTGGTAGCATTATTACTAGAATCAATAATCATATCACTCAAGGCTCTTTCTAATTCCTTAGAAGTATTAGTCATGCCTTTTTCTAACCATTCATGTACCGCTACCAAATAAAATAATTTCACCACGCTGGCGGGATATATGCGTTCTCCACCACGATAATCAAAACCCCTGACTGCATGATTCCAAAAAGCATCAGGAGTCAAAGCACCGCCAGTATTTACCGGCACAGGAGGGTCATAAACAACCCAAGTTAAAGCAATTTGATTATGGGCTAAACTATCAAATTTTGACCAAGTTGCCTCTAAAATTTCATTACCCAGATGTTGTAATTGTTCGTCTTGATGGAAAAAAACCATTTGTAAATAATTTCCTAGTAGTATTCTTAATTTTATGTCTGAATTAATTTTATCACCCACATTACGCACTTCAATAAGTAGCATAAATAAACTACATTCACGAGCAATTCAAAACTATAGTTTTCAAAAATCAAATAACCATCAAAAAATAAATTATTCACACTAGAATTCGCTTTTTATTTCGCTGCTTTCCTTCGCGTCCTTCGTCCCTATCCCTACGGGACGCTCTGCGAACGTGGTTCAATAACTTTGCGCCTTTGCGCCTTTGCGTGAGAAAAAAACAAAACAGGGGGCAGAAAAACCCACCCCCATTAAAATCAGGTAACACCAAAAACAATCACCAAGCCCAAAACAGCCCCAAAAACAATTAAGGCATAGAATTGAACCCGACCACTTTCCAGGTATTTCAAACCTTCACCACTAACCAAAGTAAAGAAACCAGTCAAATTAACCGCACCATCAACAACGCGGAAATCAACTTCCATCACTTGTCTAGCCACACGACGCAAACCAAGCACAAACACACGATGATAAATATCGTCAAAATACCACTTATTCAACGATAACTCATACAGTGGTTTGATTTTAGATGCGATCGCAGCGGGGTCAATTTTCCGAGCCAAATACATCAGCACAGCCAAAGTAATACCCACCACAGAAATAGCAATAGAACTACCCGCCATCACATAAAACTCATGGGGGTCAAATTCCGCAGCTTTTTCCATCACTTCAGCTAAGTTTTCATTAGGAGAAAAGATAAACTGCTCAAAATAATTAGCGTAGGGAGTACCTATCAAACCAATTAACATTGAAGGAATAGCCAACACCAACAACGGTAAAGTCATCGTCCAAGGAGACTCATGAGGAGAAGTGCTGTGGTGTCCGTGGGAGTCGTGACTATCCAACTCACCTTTTTTCATCGCTCCTGGGCCAAAATTAGGTTGTAATTCCAAACCTAACTTAGCTGCTGCCTCATTTTTTAGCTGGGTTTTGATTTTCTCTTCATTACCCCGGAATTTGCCTTCAAATGTTGAGAAATACATTCTAAACATATAAAAAGCGGTAATTCCCGCAGTCAACCAACCAATAAACCACAGTAAAGGGTTAGCTGCAAAAGCCGCACCGAGAATTTCATCCTTTGACCAGAAACCAGCAAAGGGAGGAATACCGGAAATTGCCAAACAACCAATTAAAAAGGTAAAACCAGTTGCGGGCATATATTTCCGTAGTCCACCCATTAACCGCATATCCTGCGCCAATACGGCATCATGGCCAACTACGCCTTCCATCCCATGAATGACCGAACCTGAACCCAAAAACAGCATCGCTTTAAAATAAGCGTGGGTCATCAGGTGGAATAAACCTGCACTGTAAGCACCTACTCCCATGGCCATGACCATGTAACCGAGTTGGGAAATGGTGGAGTAAGCCAAACCTTTTTTGATGTCATTTTGGGTCATAGCGATAGTCGCCCCCAAAAATGCTGTAAATGCGCCAGTAAAGGCAATCACGTTCATCGCTGCGGGAACGTGTTCAAACACTGGATACATCCGCGCAATCAGGAATACACCAGCCGCCACCATTGTTGCCGCATGGATGAGGGCAGAAATAGGTGTAGGGCCTTCCATTGCATCTGGTAGCCAGACATGGAGGGGAAATTGGGCAGATTTGGCAACGGGACCGAGGAAAACTAGAATTGCTAAGACAATGGCTAGGAAATTGCTCACAGAACCAGTTTCTACCAGTTGTCCTAAGCGCTCGCCCATCACCATGAAATCAAAGCTGCCTGTTGCCCAAAATAGCCCCAGAATACCCAGTAGTAAACCAAAGTCACCGACACGGTTAGTGACAAAAGCCTTTTGACAAGCATCTGCTGCTGCTTTGCGATCGTACCAAAAACCGACTAGGAGATAGGAACACATCCCTACCAATTCCCAGAAGATATAAATTTGTACCAAGTTAGGACTGACAATCAACCCCAACATGGAAGAGCCGAATAAACTGAGATAGGCGTAAAACCGCACATAACCGGGGTCATGGGCCATGTAGCCATCAGTGTAAATCATGACCAGGAAGGCTACCGTTGTCACAATCACCAGCATTAGGGCTGTGAGGTGATCAATTGTATAGCCCATAGTCAGGTGAAAATTACCTGCTGCTGCCCATTCCAAGGTGCGGAGATAAGGCTCATGTCCTTGATATTGACTCCACAGCAAGGCCAAGGACAGACCCATAGCTGCCCCCATCAGGGAGATAATTACCACAGCGTTTAACTGTCGCAGGCGGTTTGTCACCTGATTTATAGAAATTAGTCCTAGACCAACCAGCATTGCTCCCAAAAGAGGTAATACTGGAATAATCCAGGCATACTGATAGATTACTTCCATCACTTACGCCTACTTTTAGAATTCTTGACAAATTGAGGACAGTCCCGCAGGAAATTGTTTCCTGATCTGACTGTGCAACACAAACCTGATCAAAATCGCTCATATTTTAATAAATAGAGGATTTTAAGGTTTGCTTCCTGCTTCTACCAAGTCCGCTGGCGGTTTCTTGTCCACAGGCGTAAATTCCGCACTTGCCATGCGTAATCTGTTGAGAGATCCTGGTGGGAACTGCTAACAATTGTAAGATAACCCCAATACTTGTCAGTTCATGGAGAAAATAAAAGGAGCAGAGGGAAAGGAAAAAGCCTTACCATTAACAATTTCACCTTTTCCCCAGCCAAATTGAAATTTGACAACAGCCAACTGAGTAATATGACAAAATTTCACTCTATTGGTAATTGGATATAGCTTAATCATAGACATAAACCACTGTTTTTAAGGCTCAAACCTGAATAAAATACCCCACTCTATATAGCAGGGTGGGGTCTTGAATTTGTTAAGGATAGTTTTATATTTGGAGACAGGGTTAGTGATCAGTTATGAGTCTATTTACTGTTTCCAACTACGCAGAGCGACATTCTAAATCTGCTGTTTTTGTGATGTTGTAGGTTTTATTGTTAGTCATGTAACTGAGTTTAATTTCTTCTAAAGCTAGGCGTAAATCATCTCGACTGCGAAAACCCTCAAGACGTTTCCTGATTATGCCTTTATCAATCAACAGTAAAGTTGGTAGCGATTTGAGCCGATAAGTATTAGATAGCTTGAAATTTTGGTCGGCATTAACAGCTACAAGTTTAATTTCGTTGTTACATTCAGTTTGAAATTGTAACAACAGGGGATGGATGATGCGACACAAGCCACACCAGGGAGCCTCGAAATTAACTAAAACGGGAATTGGAGATTCTAAAACTTCTTCAGTAAATGTCCGCTCACTAACCGACAACACCATGACGCCTCTTGAGTTATAGGGTTTTTATATTAAAGTAACTATCAGTAGCAGGGATTGGCAAGTCAGGTTCTTGAGGTATTGCTGACAAAAAAGCCAGCGCGACATTGTTCACGGTGGCTTTTCTCGATGCTCAAATCCTGATTGATTGCCTTTTCCTCCCCAGGAAAGTAGCTTGACCAGCAAATACCAATACTCTATATCAGTCCAACTGAGGAAACCCTCACTGATAGCTATTTAAATTTATCCTACATTGATTTGGTGGTATTTGATCAGCGTTAACTTTAATTAAATTAGTATTTTCTGTTGATATTGGGGATCACTGCAATCTACCATGATAACTTACTAGTTGCGATGATTAAAAGAGGATGTGACCACCACAGTAAACCTACAAAAATGGCAACTCCTAAGTAAGCAGGACGGAGAAATTCTTGCCATTGGAGAGATTGACGACCATCCAGAACTGCTTGAAAAGGTAAGATAGAAGTTCTTTGTTTGACTGCGGTAAAGGCTTCTCCATAGCGGTTTTGTAACCTGCGATCACCATGCCAAACTCCAAATAAATGATGCAAAACTAGCCCCATAGAGGTAACAAGAGTAAAGCTAGTCCCCAACCACAAAGTATGGGCAACACACCAAATAATTTGCCCTATCATTTGTGGATGCCGGGTGATACGGATAATTCCGGTTTCGTAAAGATGAACTTGGGGCTTTTGAATAGCCGCAATTTCTAGTAGATTGAAGGTAGCAGGATATAAAAATAAAAAGGAAATTGCTGATAGCACCCAAACTACTGGCTGAACTCCAGGTACACCTTGCACTTGCCAAAGTTGCCAGCCATCATAACGGTGATTAAAAAAGTAAGTAATTAATATCACTGCTAAGGGTAGGCTAATTAATGCAAACAAAATGCGATACAGTCTCGGTCCAATGTATTTTTCTGCCCAAGGACGCAAAGCAGCACCCCCGCTGTGAGCGATCGCAAAAACTAACTGCAAACCCAGTATGACAAAATGGCTGGTAGTAAACCCAGAATTCGACATCATATACGCAACTCAATTAAACACGAAAGAAATTTTCAGGGGCAAGAGGCAAGAGGAATTAATTTTTGACTTTTGAATTAATTTTTGCCAATACCCAATACCCAATGCCCGATGCCCCATTGATTAACAACTTACGTTAATATTGGTAAGCATCTTGACCTTTAACAGATTATACCTAAGCAAATTTTTGTCAAGACTTTCTGTTAATGTATTTTTCAGAACAAGTCTCTAAATGTTAACAATGCCATAAATCATGCCTAGCAACAAAGCTACATATCCTGATTTATTACTAAAGCCACTCTTTTCCAAGTTTGTGGGTTGAGCCTTATGTCTGACCTTCCTTTCACTTTAGATCAATTACGCATTCTCAAAGCGATCGCCGCTGAAGGTAGCTTCAAACGCGCCGCTGATAGTCTTTACGTCTCTCAACCAGCAGTTAGTTTACAGGTGCAAAATCTGGAACGTCAGTTGGATGTCCCCCTGTTTGATAGGGGAGGAAGACGCGCTCAATTAACCGAAGCAGGGCATCTACTCCTGAGCTACGGTGAAAAAATTATTAGTCTGTGTCAAGAAACTTGTCGCGCTATTGAAGATTTACAAAATCTCCAAGGTGGTACTTTAATTGTTGGGGCTTCTCAAACTACGGGTACTTATCTTTTACCCCGCATGATCGGCCTGTTTCGACAAAAATACCCCGATGTAGCTGTCCAATTACACGTCCATTCTACCCGCCGTACTGCCTGGAGTGTGGCTAATGGACAGGTTGATCTAGCCATTATTGGTGGGGAAATACCCACAGAATTGGCGGAATCTTTGCAGATTATTCCTTATGCTGAAGATGAGTTGGCACTAATCTTACCAACGTCTCATCCTTTTGCCAAATTAGAAACCATCCAAAAAGAAGACCTATATAAATTACAGTTCATTGGCCTTGATTCTCAATCTACCATCCGAAAGGTAATTGATCAGGTCTTGGCTCGCTGTGAAATTGATACCAGACGCTTTAAATTTGAAATGGAACTCAATTCCATCGAAGCAATTAAAAATGCTGTGCAATCTGGTTTAGGTGCGGCTTTTGTATCTACTTCTGCGATCGCTAAGGAATTACAAATGGGCGTGTTACACTGTACACCAATTGAAGGTGTCGTTGTCAGAAGAACTCTATGGTTGATTGTTAATCCTAATCGCTATCGTTCCAAAGCAGCAGAAGCTTTTAGTGAGGAGATTTTATCCCAGTTTGCTACCCCAGGATGGAATGAAGAAACGTTAAAATTATCACATAAAAATCTAATGGTAACTAACTTAGATTTAGATCCAGTTACACCTAAATCATCTAACCCAGACTAAACATTCTGTCAGTAGTCAGTAGTCAATAGTCAAAATTAAATATACTAAGACATGGTTGGGACATGGACTTTTCCGAAATGACAAAAAACCCAAATTTGTAGGAGTTTAGCACTGCTAAACCTCTACACCTAGAATCAAATGATTAAGCCGTTGTGAGTATAGCTAACGACTAATGACTAATGACTAATGACCAATAACTACTATGGAAGTTTACTGCACTCGTCCCTACTGTCAACGTCCACAAAACTATTTCAGTGATTTGGACGATACTACAACTCTCAAGACAGTTAATCAAAAATACTGTACCAATTGTGGTATGCCGCTAATTTTGCGTGACCGATATTTGCCTACTAAACTTTTGGGTAAGGGTGGTTTTGGTACTGCTTTTTTAGCTGTTGATCGGGATACACCAAAAATGCGCCAATGTGTAGTTAAACAGTTCCAACCTGTTGCTAATTTGAATGCAGAAGCTCTGGAAAAAGCTAGGGTTCTGTTTACACAAGAAGCTGGTGTTTTGGAAGAAATAGGTAATGAACATAAACAAATACCTGATTTATTTGCCTTTTTCCCTATCACTGTCCAAAGTTCACAACCTGGACAACAGGATGAGTTTTTTTATCTAGTTCAAGAATATATTGATGGTCAAACTCTAGAAGAAGAATTACTCCAAGAGGGGAATTTTTCAGAAATAGGTGTTACACAAATACTTACAGAAATTCTGCCAGTTATCCAGTTTATCCACGATAAAGGGATTATTCATCGAGACATTAAACCTTCTAATATTATGCGTCGTCGAGATGGACGACTTTTTTTACTGGATTTTGGCGCAGTTAAGTTAATTACTAATTCTCCTGGTGGTAATGCTGGCTCTACAGGTATTTATTCTATGGGATTTGCACCACCGGAACAAATGTCAGGCAGTCAAGTATTTCCTTCTACAGATTTATATGCTTTGGCTATAACTGTGATTACATTGTTAACTGGAGAAGAAACAAATAATCTTATTGATTCTTATACTAATGAATGGAATTGGCGTACCAAAGTTACTATCAACAATAAACTAGCTGATGTTTTAGATAAAATGCTGCTTCCTGCTGCTAGTCAACGCTTTCAGTCGGCCACTGAAGTTTTAGCAGCACTATCTACACCTGCTTCGACTATTCCACCTGTACTCCAACCTTCACCGACACAAATACCTCCACCAATTCAACCTCCTCAACCTATTCCCCAACCTCAACAAATACAACCACCTGTAGCAACACCACCACCACCAATTCCTGTACAACCAGCTTTTGCCACCTGGGAATTGTTAGCTGGGGCAGCTTTTAGTGGTTTTGAAGGGGCCTTAATTGCCATCGCTTTTTTTAGTATTGTTAAAAATCCCATTATTACTTTAGCTATTTCTGTGGTAATTTTAAGTGGGTTAATTTTTGCCCAAACTAGACGCTGGTTAGAAAAATTCGATTTATTAATTATTCCTAGCATTAGTCTAGCAATTATATTGTTTATTCCCTTGTTTAGAAGTAATTTAGTTATCCAACAAGTAGTAGTTTTAGCTGTTGGTGCTGCCTTAATTGCTATTATAGTAACAAGTTTATTTAGATTAATTTATAAACTCATATACTCAATTCTTTAACCTTAAAATATACAAAATTTAAATTTTAGATAATTTTGGATTGCAATAGACACTTATGTTACAGAAAGAAATTAGAGTATTAATTTTCTCCTTATTAGTCACAGGAGGAATATTAGGTTTAGGTTTTTGGTTATTTACGCCTAATTTTCTCAAAAATAACAATACTAAATTATCAGAAAATCAGCAATTCAATAACAATCCATCGGTGATTGAGAGGCTGAGTTTTGGGACAAGAATATTTAGTTCTGGTAATTCATCTATCACCAAAATAGATGGGTCTAAAGCAATGGAGAATAAAAATTATCAACAGGCAATAGAAAATTTTCAAGCATCCTTAAAACTCAACCCTAATGATCCAGAAGCACTAATATATCTCAATAATGCCAAGATAGGAGCAAGCAGAAATTACACAATTGTAGTGTCTGTTCCTTTTGGAAATAACCCCAACACAGCATTAGAAATTTTAAGAGGTGTAGCTCAAGCCCAAAATGAAATTAACCAAAATAGCAAAATCAAAGGAGTTCCTTTAAAAGTAGGCATAGCCAAAGACGAAGATAACCCAGAAATAGCTAAACAAATAGCTGCTAACCTAGTCAAAAATCCCGAAGTGTTGGGTGTGGTTTGTTGTACTTCTAGCGATGCCACATTAACCGCCGGTACTATATATAATTCTGGAAAACTTGTCGCCATTTCCCCTATAAGTACATCTGTAAAAATTACCAATTTTAGCCCCTACATTTTTCGTACAGTTCCTAGTGATTTCATCGCTGCGAGAACTTTAGCAAATCACATGATCAAGAATTTAAAAAAGCAAAAAGTAGCAGTTTTCTTTAATTCCCAAAGTGGTTATAGTCAGTCATTAAAATCAGAGTTTGTTTCCTCAGTTTTATTAGAAGGAGGTAAAATATCCAGGGAATTTGATTTATCTAAAGCAGATTTTAGTGCTGCTCAAAGTATCAAACAGGCCACTGAAGAAGGGGCAGAAGTATTAATGTTAGCTACAAATACAGGTACTTTAGATACAGCCTTGCAAGTAGTACAAGTTAATCAAAAACGTTTGCAAGTATTAGGAGGAGATGATGTCTATACCCTCAAAACTTTAGAAGTTGGCAGAGAACAAGCTGTAGGAATGGTAGTAGCTATTCCCTGGCATATTAATAGTAGTTCTCAGTCTGATTTTCCCCAAGAATCTCGACAGTTATGGGGTGGTGATGTCAGTTGGCGGACTGCAATGGCTTATGATGCTACAAAAGCTTTAATCGCTGGCTTAGAGAATGATCCTACCCGTGATGGTATTCAAAAAGCCTTTTTATCACCGGAATTTTCTACCGCAGGTGCTGCTGGTGAAATTCGCTTTTTACCATCAGGAGATAGAAACGCACCTTTGCAACTAGTGAAAATTGTTCCTGGCGATCGCTCACGCACTGGATATGATTTTGAACCAATAAACAAAAATAATTAAAACTTGTAAAACTTGCAAATCAAAAACCAAAATATCATGGAAAAACCAGCTAAAAACCAATATCCCATCCATAAATTATTACAAGATCGTTGGAGTCCTTTGGCATTTTCCAACAAACCCATCACACCAGAAACAATATCTAGTTTATTAGAAGCCGTCCGTTGGACAGCATCTTGTTTCAATGAGCAACCTTGGCATTTTATAATTGCCACTCAAGAAAATCCAGAGGAATTTAACAAGTTACTAAGTTGTATAGTTGAAGCCAATCAAGTGTGGGCGAAAAATGCCCCTGTGTTGATGATATCGGTGGCAAAATTAAACTTTGATAAAAATGGCAACCCTAACCGTCATGCTTTTTATGATGTCGGTGCAGCAGTTTGTAATTTAACAACTCAAGCAACATCTTTAGGATTATTTGTGCATCAGATGGGTGGTTTTGATGTTGAGAAAACACGAGAAATATACAAAATTCCCGCAGGATACGAACCAGTAACAGCGATCGCTATCGGTTATCCAGGTGATCCCCAAACCTTACCGCAACAATATCAGCAACGGGAATTTGCAGAACGTCAACGCCAACCCCAAGAGGAGTTTGTATTTACCAACACTTGGGGTGATGGAGTGATCGGGTGATGAGGAGGAAAATCAATTCTGTTTCTTCTTTCTGCTGACTCCCGATTTAATACAGCAGATTTCATACCAATAAGATACAGACATAAATAAATGATAAAACTTTTGTGGGGTGGGCATCTTGCCCGCCAAGGGTGTACCACATAATAGCGGAAAGTGCTGTAGCTAACAAAAAATATGGAAAATTAAATTATGTCGCAGAAAAAAGAAGCTTTAGTTCTGGTTCTATCTCTATTTACAACGATATTACTACTGGGTGCGGGTTACTTCTGGTTTACCAAAGAATCAAAAGTTGATATAACCAATGTGGTTAAATCTCCAAATCAGACTAATAGTCCTAATTCCACTCCACCCAGTCAACCCCAGAACACACCAAAAAACTCTAATAGTACAAACTCCAATAGTACAAACTTTGCTACTGTAGCCAATGTCCCGACGGGATTATTTAATTATGGTGGTAGTACATCTTGGGCCCCCATTCGTTTAGCAGTTGATTCGGTCATTCAAACCGCCAAGCCAGAATACAGACTACGGTATTTACAACCCACCAATAATGTTACTCCTGGTTCTAGTACCGGGATACAGTCTTTAATTGAAGGTAAATTAACTTTTGCCCAGTCTTCCCGACCAGTTACGGATGCAGAATTAAAACGCGCCCAACAACGTGGGTTTCAATTGAATCAAATTCCTATCGCTATTGATGGGTTAGCTGTGGCTGTCAATCCAAATCTGAATGTTCCGGGATTGACAATAAACCAGCTAAAATCCATCTACACAGGCAAGATCAAAAATTGGAGTGAAATTGGGGGACCAAATTTACCCATTAAGGCAATTACACGCCGTGTTAGTGATGGCGGCACAGTTGAGCTTTTTGTCCAAGACATTTTGGGTGGTCAAGCTTTCGATTCCCAAGTAGAGTATGTCTCTACGACCACCCAAGCCTTAAGAAAGCTGGCTGATAGTCCTGGTGGTATCTATTACGCTTCTGCTCCAGAGGTTGTTCCTCAATGTTCTGTTAAACCTTTACCCATAGGCAGGACAGCCAATGAATATGTTGCTCCTTATCAAGAACCATTGATTCTCCCTAATCAATGTCCTAATCAGCGCAACCAACTGAACATTCAGGCTTTTCAATCAGGAAAATACCCGATTACCCGGAATCTGTTTGTGGTGGTCAAACAGAATGGTCAAACTGAGGAAAAAGCTGGTGTTGCTTATGCTAACTTGTTGCTAACAGAGCAGGGACAGGAACTAATTTCCCAAGCTGGGTTTGTTAAAATCCGCTGACACCTGCTAGTCATTTCTTCCCATAAACCAAGTAACTAGCACATTTCACAGTGGCTTTGTGAGTGTGCTTTTTAGTTGACTCTGTTAATTGACTCTGCTGGCAAGCAAATCAAGTTATCCCCTTGAGTGAGGATTAATCCACGTTGACGCAATTTACCCATTAAGCGGGTAACGGTAACGCGAGTAGAACCAATAGCACTACCTATTTGAGCATGGGTGAGAGGGAAAGGTAAACAATAACCACGAATCACATCGGGATCTGTTTCACTCATTGCCGGTTCTCCATATTCCTCAATTAATAAGGTGAGGAATCCGAGTAGTCTGTCAATGGTGCGGCGTTGTCCCAAAGCACTCAGCCACAATAGTTTGCGCTGGTGTTGATATCTAAAGGCATCCATGACTTCCCGACGGAAGTGAGGCCAGTTATCCAAATCATGCCAGTACATCCAGAGGACGGCAGTTTGGTCAACGTGAGCGTAGGATTGGAGTGTAAAGGGTGATTGTGCCACGATTTCAAATGGTTGCCCTGCTCCGACAAAACCCAAAAATGCTTCTTCTGGGGTTCTGTTGATGCGTCGAGATGTCAACTGGCTGGCAGTGGCACTGACTTGGGCTGTCCCTACCATGCGGATTGCACCTCGTTGGACTAAATATAGCAATCCGGGTCTAGCTGGAATGCGTTCATCTTTGCTGAAGGTGCGGCAGCGGTAGTGTTCTTGGGCCCAGTCAAGAATTCGTTGCCAAGTGAGGAAAGGCCGTGATGCTTCGGAAAAAGAGGATTGAGATTGCATAGGTAACAAAGAGCGTTCGGCTGAAGACAAAGACTAAATAATATGCTGCAAGGAGTGTCTTTGTGTTAACAGGGTTGGCTTAACGCACAATAGCGTTTGCCGTCTAAAGTGTAGAAAGTGATTATTACTCTCTACTCTTTCGTTATACTTCTTACTGTACAATGAGGGTAGTAAAGTTTACTAATCATTCATTGATTATTCATGAAATTTTATCCTACTCTCATTTTTCTTTACTTAGACTAAACTTCTACCTAAAGGTGGATAGAACAGGATAAAATCTTGATAACCATGAAACTTTCCTCAATAACTACGTGCATCATTGGCTACTGTTTCAGAAGTATACCTCGATTAAACATCTAGTATATATCCATTTAAGGAATTTCCTAAGTGTTTATACTAAGGATGAGGAAATTTTATTGATAAAAAATGGTCGAGTGCCTCTATACCAAGATACAGATGTGAGAAAAATTTTATATATTTCCAGTGTAGCTTTGCAACTTTCAGGAGGTGATGGTTCACAATCTACGAGGTTTGTTAGAGACATTGCGGCTTATTTATCAGCAAGCTGTAGCGAGTTTTTTCACGTTAAAGTTGTTCCTCCGGCTTGGATTCATATAGAACTAACTGATCCTACTTTAGCAGCTTGGTTAAATTTTTTGATAGATGAAAAAAGGCATTTAAAGGAGTGTGAGCAAATAAATCAATTCACTAATATCAGAGTTGGAGAACTTCATCCTCAAGACTGTGGGTTAAAAAATATTGATTTATGTTTTCAGGTTCAGTATACCCATGCACGCTGCTGTTCGCTGCTGAAATTAGCTAGTAGAGATGGGCTGATTAAAATTGTACAGGATGGTGCCAATATTTTGGAACTATCACCAACCCAATCTATACCTTGGCTGGACTGTGATCAAAAATTGCGTTTTTATCGGCCAGAGGAATTGCGTTTACTTGCGTTGCTGGTGAAAACGGTAGATAATCTAGTATTTCCTGATTCTAAGAGTGTAGTTAACTGGAATACAGCTGCTTTAAGATTGAGTGCAGCTTTTGAAAGTTTTTGGTGCGAGTGTCGCATTTGGGGAGAAGTGAAAATTAATTCTTTGGAGTTAGCACAGGCTAGATTAGGATTACTGATGGCTACTCAGTGGGTTTTACAGTCTGTGTTAGAAGGGAAGTTAGGGATTGTCGCACCTTGGGAATTATGAAAGGGGGAGAGTGGGATGCTCCCAGAGTGGGTGAGGGGGTGAGGGGGTGAAAAGGATTTTTACCAATTACCAATTCCCAATTCCCTATTTAACTATTGACGGTATTGATCTCCTGGGCTATATTGTCAGGTGTGTGAGGGGCGAACCAGCAAGGACACCGAGACGAAACACGGCCAGTCGTCGGTGTCTTTCTGATGTTTAGGAGATGTTAAAGTTAGATTAGAGTAAGAATTTTTCTATGGCGATCGCAACTCCATCATTCTCTACACTGGGAGTTACCCAATTAGAAATAGCCTGTACTGGTTCTGGTGCGCTTCCCATCGCTACACCAATACCTGCATACTCCAACATTTCTACATCATTAAAATTATCCCCAATAGTCATTACCTGACTGCTTTCTATTCCTAATATTTCTTCAGCAATGTAACGGACGGCATAGCCTTTATTAACAAAAGGATTGGCTACTTCTAAAAATGTAGCGACTGAAGTAGTCATATATAATTCTGCGGGTGTATATTGTAAACGTAAATCACCCATCATATTTTTAATTAAATCTACATCGTTACATAGTGCTAAAACTTTAGTTGGTATCTTGTCAGTTAATACTTGCCTTAAATCACCTACGGGAATGGGATCAACACCACAACGTTCAGCATAACTGGCTGTATTTGTAGTAATTTCCCGGACATAGAGTTGATCATTGATGTAGAAATGGACAGAGAGGAGCGATCGCCATTGTGGTTTTTCAAAGTAATCTAATAACTGATCAGCTATTTGTGGAGAAACCGTTAAATGACGGTGAATTTCACCAGTATTTGGATCTTGAATCCAAGCCCCTTGATAGGCTGTTAATGGTAAATTAGACTTGATTTCCTCGTGGAAACGCAAAGCCGAACAATACATTCTACCCGTAGCTATGGCTACGTGAATACCTTTAGCTCGGACTGCGGTAATAGCTTGTTTGACAGTTTCACTGACTTGATTGTCATGGCCAGCAATCGTACCATCTATATCTAAAACTAATAGCTTGATATTATTTGCAAGAGCAGATGCTTTGTGCATAAATTCCCCACAATCTCAGTTCCAGTCAAAGGTTAACAGGCAGTAGTCAGTAATGGGGAGTATTGTTAATAAATTTTTGGGTAAAAATGAAAATTTACCGCATTTTGATAAATACGATAAAGAACAAATATAAAGATCAAGAATTGGGTGGAAAAACCACCTATCAAAAAATGTACTACTTGGAGATTTGAAATCGGCTTTTTTTGCGTTGTGACAACAATCCAAAACCAGCAATTAAACCAAATCCCAGAAAAGCTGATGGTTCAGGTACGGAAGTCGCACTATAGTTATATGTAACTGTCAATTCCCCTTTAGCAAGTGTATTAATAATAGTCGCAAGATTACCTGATCCTGTAATACTTGATCGAGCTGTAGCTGAAAGCAAGAAGTCAATATTACCAGAACCAATAAAAGCACCTAAGTTATCGGTTAGAGTCTGAGTCTGTGCCCTTTGATCCATAATATTGTCAAAAGAGCCTCCAGAAGTGCCACCAAAATCAATTTGACCATCAAAAGCTGTCGCGTTAAATAACTCACTCTGAGATAGATTCAGTGTAAGTAAATTTGTACTGCCCTGATTTAAAAATAGATCTGCACCAATCTCTGTTCTGATTATAGTTGCAGCTGCATCCAAGCTCTCAAACCTGGCATCTCCTTTGATGTTGCCAGTGATATCTAAAGTCACACTTTCAAGTGTACCCAGAGCAGAATTAAATTTTTGAATGCTGAGTACTGTATCATAGAAATCGGTGGAAGCGAAATCTCCAGAATTAGCACTATAGCTAATAGAAGCTGCATTTGCAGTTCCACCGGTAACAACAATTCCGGCTAGGGTAGTGGCAGCTGCTAAAGCGCCAAAAAGTTTAGAGTTCATTGTGTATATGGCTAAAATTACTTTTACTGATCACATTTAACTCTAAAATCATAATTAATACTTTCGTGAAAATACTTGATTTAGTCTAAATTTTAAATAATTTAGATAATCGTTGCCGTAAAACAAATATATAATATATATATTCTGTTTAAGTAAAATCCCTGATACAATAAGTTCTGACTTTATAAATATTTTTTAGTAGATAAATAACAAAAAAAACTTAAAATCTTTATATATCAAAAGTTACATGATTTTCTAGACTTTCTCTATTTGGTTTTATCAAAAGCACGAATCCAAGCAATTGATGTTTAAAATACAGCTTTGTAATTTTATTATTCACTACTAAAATCATCAAAAAACATAAAGTAATAATAGTAAATTTCCGATACTTACCTAAATGTAACAAATAAATACTTAGTTTAAGTATTATCTACACCAGAAAAAACACTAGCTATAATATGATTATGTCTCTAGATTCCGTTAGTAATTTGAATTCTCATCCGCAAATCCACGAAACTCCTACGTTTATTCTCGTAGATGGACACTCTCTGGCTTTCCGTTCCTATTTTGCCTTTGCTAAGGGTAAAAACGGAGGACTACGTACAAAGGACGGTATTCCTACCAGCGTATGTTTTGGTTTTCTTAAATGTCTCTTAGAAGTAATGAAAACAGAACAACCCCAAGCAATGGCCGTAGCGTTTGATTTGGGTTTACCTACTTTTCGTCACGAAGCGGATGATACCTATAAAGCGGGTCGAGCAGAAACACCAGAAGATTTTATTCCTGATATAGAGAATTTACAAGATTTACTGAGAGCTTTAAATTTACCTATTTTTACATCACCTGGTTATGAAGCGGATGATGTTTTAGGAACTTTAGCCCAAAAAGCCTCTACTGCTGGTTATGGGGTGAAGATTTTATCAGGGGATAGAGATTTATTCCAACTCATTAATGCTGAAAAAAATATTACAGTTTTAAATTTTAGTCCAGAAGCTTTAAAACGTTCTGCAAATAGTATCACTGAATTTCACGCAGAACAAGTTCAAGAAAAATTAGGCGTTTTACCCACACAAATTGTAGATTATAAAGCCCTATGTGGTGATACATCAGATAATATTCCTGGAGTTAAAGGAATTGGGGCAAAAACAGCAGTAAAATTATTAAACACCTATAATTCTTTAGAAGGAATATATAAAAATATAGATGAAATAACAGGTGCAAATCAGAAAAAGTTAGTTGCTGGTAAAGATGATGCACTACATTCTCAATACTTAGCACAGATAGTTGTAGATGTACCCTTAGAAGTTAACTTAGAAGATTGTCAATTAACAGGGTTTGATCATAATCTTTTAATTCCGATTTTAGAGAAATTAGAATTTAATAAATTCATAGAACAAATCAACAAATTACAAGAAAAGTTTGGTGGAGAAGTTTCAGAAACAAAACCAGCAGAAATCAATAAAATTGAATCAGAAGATGATGATGAGTTATGGTTTTTTAGTGCTGAAGATACAGCAAATGCTGAGAAACAAAATGATTCATCAATTCAGATATCTATTA
Organism: Okeanomitos corallinicola TIOX110; assembly: GCF_038050375.1. NCBI lineage: Bacteria > Bacillati > Cyanobacteriota > Cyanophyceae > Nostocales > Aphanizomenonaceae > Okeanomitos > Okeanomitos corallinicola. The sequence continues at coordinate 1,892,413 of NZ_CP150886.1, forward strand.
TTAACACCGCAGATAAATTACAAGAATTAGTTAGTATTCTCCAAAAACATACTAACCCAGAAAAACCCGTTGCTTGGGATACGGAAACTACAGATTTAGATCCCAGAGATGCAGATTTAGTAGGAATTGGTTGTTGTTGGGGAACAGGAGAAAATGAAGCTGCTTATATTCCCGTTGGCCATAAAAACGGCAATAATTTACAACTAGATGTTGTGTTATCAGCATTACGTCAAATTTTAGAAAGTGCAGATTATCCGAAAACATTTCAAAATGCTAAATTTGACCGATTGATTTTTAAAAATCAAGGAATTAACTTAGCTGGTGTAGTATTTGATCCCATGTTAGCAAGTTATTTGCTAAATCCAGATAATACCCATAATTTAAGCGATTTATCTTTAAGATATTTGGGTTTACAATTAACAGAATATAATCAAATAGTTCCCAAAGCTGGAAAAAAAGAACCACAGAAAAATATTTCTGATATTGATATCAATACCGTAGGTTATTATTGTGGCAATCAAGTTTATGCGACATTTCAATTAGTTCTGAAATTACAGGAAGAATTAAATCAAATACCAGAATTAGCTAAATTATTAGTAGAAGTAGAACAACCTCTAGAAGCGGTTTTAGCAGAAATTGAATATACAGGAGTAAGAATTAACTCCGCTTATTTACAAGAATTATCCCAGCAATTAGAAACAGAATTAGCGAAATTAGAAATACAAGCTACTGAAATTGCTGGTGAAAAGTTTAATCTAGGTTCTCCTAAACAACTTAGTTATATTTTATTTGAAAAACTGGGTTTAAGTACCAAGCATTCCCGGAAAATTCAAACAGGTTATTCTACCGATGCTGCAACTTTAGAAAAACTCCAAGAAGTTGATGAGACTGGTTTTGTTGATTTAATTATTGAAAATAGAACATTATCAAAATTAAAATCTACCTATGTAGATGCTTTACCTGCATTGGTACATCCCAAAACTCAGAGAATACATACTAATTTTAACCAAACTGCAACTGCAACCGGTCGGTTATCTTCTTCTAATCCCAATTTACAAAATATTCCCATTCGGACAGCTTTTAGTCGTCAAATTAGAAAAGCATTTTTACCTGAGTCTGGTTGGTTAATGGTTGCTGCGGACTATTCACAAATTGAGTTAAGAATTTTAGCACATTTGAGTCAAGAACCTGTATTAATTTCAGCTTATCAAAATAATGAAGATATTCATACAGTCACAGCAAAGTTAGTGTTTGAAAAAGATGAAGTAACATCAGAAGAAAGACGTTTTGCGAAAACAATTAATTTTGGTGTCATTTATGGGATGGGGTCGTTAAAATTTTCCCGCTCTACAGGTGTAGATAAAAATACTGCAAATGAATTTATTAAAAAGTTTAACCAAAGATATCCGCTAGTGTTTGCATATTTAGAAACTGTTAAAAAACAAGCTATTTGTCAGGGATATGTAGAGACAATTTTGGGAAGAAGACGTTATTTCGAGTTTACTACTAGAAGCTTACAGAATTTAAAAGGTAGTAGTTTAGAAGATATTGATTTGAGTAAGTTAAAAAATTTGGGTGCTTATGATGCGGGGTTATTGCGTTCTGCTGCTAATGCACCAATTCAAGGTTCAAGTGCAGATATTATTAAAATAGCGATGGTACGATTACATGAAGTTTTAAAAAAATATCAAGCACGGTTGTTGTTACAAGTACATGATGAATTAGTGTTTGAAGTTCCTCCCCAAGAATGGGAAGAATTACAAATAGAAATTAAGTCAGAGATGGAAAATGCGGTGAGTTTAAGTGTACCTTTAGTTGTTGATGTACGTGCGGGTGATAATTGGATGGAAACAAAGTAGCCTTTCGGTAATAGGTGACACAAATCAGTATTATTATGACAAGACACAAAGTTACATTTTTTGAACAAAGGTTGAAGAATTTACGTGGTGCTTGTACAATATGCTCAGGTATGAAAGTAGTAATTGAACAAACTGTTAAATGTCGTTGTTGAATTATTTCCACAAACACAGTTGATTTCACATTAGGCTACTACATAATCTCTAGACTTGTCGTCTAAAAATAATTGGGGTGTAGTATGGTCGAGAACTTATCAGTTTCATTGTGTTGTCAAACATGGGTGGAGACAGAAAATCATGTAAATAGACAATATTTACAGGCTATGGAACGCTTATTAATAGTGGTGCAAGAGCTTTCCCTAGCGCGTAGTTTAGAAAGAATTATGGAAATTGTGCGAGTAGCAGCCAGAGAATTAACCGCATCAGATGGTGCGAGTTTTGTACTCCGCGATAATGGTTACTGTTACTATGCTGATGAGGATGCTATTGCTCCCCTTTGGAAAGGCCAAAGATTTCCGATGAATATTTGCATTGGTGGTTGGGCAATGCTTAACCAAAAACCTGCAATTATTGCAAATGTGAGTATTGATGAGCGTGTTCCTCATGTTGCTTATAAACCGACTTTTGTTAAAAGTATGGTGATGGTTCCTATCCGCACTCAAGAACCAATAGGAGCAATTGGTACTTATTGGGCAACTCACCATCAACCAACTGTAGAGGAAGTCAAAGTTTTGCAAGCATTAGCAGATGTGACATCTGTGGCTATGGAAAATGTTGAAGTTTATGCTGAATTAGAACAACGAGTCAAAAATAGGACTATTGCTTTAGAAAGAGAAATTGAAGAAAGAAAAGTTGCTGAAGCTGAAGTGCGCCGTCTTTCTTTAACTGATGAGTTAACAGGTTTATACAATCGGCGTGGTTTTTTTGTAATTGCCGAACAACAATTAAAATTAGCCAAACGAACTCAAATTTCTACCTATTTAATGTTTATTGATTTGGATGGACTCAAACAAATAAATGATAAATTAGGGCATGAAATGGGTGATATAGCCATAGTTACAGCTGCGAATTTAATGAAACAAACTTTCCGTCAATCTGATACTTTGGGAAGATTAGGGGGTGATGAGTTTGTAGTGTTATTACAAGGCGATAACCCAAGTTTAGAGGTTATTATCGAACGATTCAAATACTCTATTGATGAATATAATCGCTCAAGTAATCAAAGTTTTGAAGTATCTATGAGTATAGGAGTTGTGAATTATGATTATAACCAACCAGTATCTTTAGACCATTTAATTACTATAGCAGATGAATTGATGTACCAACAAAAACGTGCTAAGAAAAAGAAAGAGGTTGTTTGATTTAACAGAAGGAAACAACCTCAGATAGTATGATATTTTTTATATTTTTTGCCTGATATTTTCTTAACCGAAATAACTAGGCTCATTTCCTGGTTGCCATTTAATATTACAACCAACGCTTGCTTGTTGTTCAGTTATAACTGGTTGATTATGTAAAACTGCTTCAATCGCTGCACGCAAATCTTTCCCAGTTACAGGTTCATTATTACTAGGACGACTATCATCTAATTGTCCTCGATAAACTAGGTTTCTATCACTATCAAATAGGAAGAAATCAGGTGTACAAGCTGCGGTATAAGCTTTTGCTATTTCTTGGGTTTCGTCGTAGCATAAAGGAAATTTAAAATCTAGTTCAGTCACCATTTCTTTTAATGATTCTGGTGCATCATTGGGGTAGTTTTGAGCGTCATTTGCACTAATTCCAATAATTGCTAAATCACTATTAAAGTAGTCGTTTCCTAACTTTGATAATTCTTGTTGGATATGTTTAACAAATGGACAATGACGACAGATAAACATTATCAGTAATGCTTTTTTGGTTGCAAAAGTAGCGAGTGATATTTTTTTTCCAGATACTACTTCTGGTAGATGAAAATCTGGTGCTTTAGTGCCTATTGCTAACATAGTGGAAGCTGTTAAAACCATAATTCCCCCGATAATAATAATTTTGAAAAAGTTTGGCTAGATGCTTTTACTTTAGCGTAAATACTACTTGAGAATTTGCTGTAAAAGTTTTTTGTGAGGAGTCAGGTGTTCAAAGATATTACTGATACTGCTGACAGCGTTCTAAATAAAGTTGAGAAACCTTATCTCCTAGTTTATGATGTAAACAATCTTGAACTAGAAATGGTATGTATGCAATAGTTGGTAATACTTGTTAACAGGGAAAAATTAAAAAAATTAAACTGTTTTAAAGATTAAAAATAGTAAAAATATTAAAAAGTAGATGAATCCCTGTAAAAAATCAAAATTTCAGCAGCACGAATAAAGCATTCGAGAATGTCACAAAATACCAAAAATAATCTACCATTTGATTCTTAACTTTTGCCCAATATCACCATTTATCCTTATCTATGGTGAGACTAGAATCGCTACTAGATAAGCGGGATTGACTGATTGCATTGGTATTACTTTCAGCCGAAGAATATCCTAGTACATTCAACATCATAATACTAGCTGCGGCTAAAACGTAGCGTCTACCCAAACTTACTCCATACCTTCTTTGTAAAAAATTTTCTTGTAGAGCGTTAAATTTGTATCGGTTCATCTACTACCTCATTTGTTGTTCTAGCTTTCTGTTAAGTTAGACGCTGATGATGTATCAGATGTTCACTATCGCATATAGTAGTACATAAAGAGCAGGTGGTTACAGTTTTGGTAACGGGGTTTTATCTCTAGATAATTAATTTTTTATTTTCAGTATTTATTTTGGCTAAAAAGCAGGTTTCTGTGGTAACAATATCTAATTTACAGGTACAGTCCACCAAGCGAGGGAATATGGTTGCGTTGGTTGATTTACTTGTTGTTGAAACTGGACGCGAATTTTATATTTACCAGTAATGGGAACGGGACAGAAAATATGCTCTATATTATCAATTTTACTCACAGAAGCACAGGTAGCTGTTTCTGTTTTTAACCCATCTTCTTTAATTAGATAAAGGTCTAAATTATTTAATCCTTGATCTTGAAAAGATTCATCTATATCATATTGTTGGTTTTGGTTTTTATCATTTAATTTTACTAATCTATCCCAAGTTAAAGTAATGGCTACAAAACTGTTTTGTTGCAATGGTTTTTCTAAACTATATTCTAGAGTAGAATTAACATTTATTTGGTTATAATCCCAACCAATGGGAGGGATCTTTGTTTTAGGTTGCCATTGACCAAACATAAATTGTTGATAGGCGCGATAGGCGTTTAAATGTCCAGTTCCCATTTGTGGATCTAGGGGAATTTGAGGAGATTTATAAGCGTCGGAAGCGAACCAATTACGATTTTGTTTGTCTATTAAATTTTTGGTCATTCCTAACGATAAACCATTACCATTATCTTGAATTTTCTCGGCTGAATTTAATAATACAGCTTTCATAACTTGATGATTTCTGGCAGCCGTAGTCCAATTTTGCTGTTTAATTTTTAACTGTCTATCTGCAAATTCTTGTAATAATGCGATGGTTGCTGTCAGGTGAGGTGCGGCAAAACTTGAACCTGTAACTTTATTCAGTTTACCATCAGGATTGAGTACAGGAATGTTAGTACCAGGAGCAATGATGCTAACTGATCTGCGTCCACCAAGATTAAATTCTTTACCTGCTAGGCGATCGCCTACTCCTTGATTATTTCCTGCTAAATTAGAAACATGAACTTTATTAAAAATTCCCTCTCTTGGGGATGAAAAAGCAACGTTAATTCCGTTAAAATTATCTGTAGGAATGGGAATCCCACCTTTACCTTGATTACCTGCGATCGCATAAACAACATTATGCACCCGACTTGACCAGTCAATACACAAAGTTAGTAAAGCTTGACCATCTAACACTGCATCTGGCCTGGGATCACGGTTTAAAGGTTCACCAAAACTAAAATTAATAGCGCGAACATCACCACCATTTTGTAATGCTATGTGTTGTGCAGATAAACATTCTTCTTGTTGACCCATATTTTTCGTAGATCCAATAGCAGAAGAATATAGTCTTGCATTTGGTGCAACTCCAGTCCAAGCTTTATCTTGACTAATCATCACCGCTGCTACATTGTAAGCATGAGGATCAACACCACTATTTGATGTAGCCTTTATAGTACCTGAAAACACTGCCATGGGAGAAATAGCACGGTTTTTAGAGACGGTCTTATCTAAGCCAAACATCCCAGGACGACCAATTTCTACCTGACCAATGGCAATTTTGCGACCAGTTAAATTGTAAGGTGGTTGATGTAATTTCAGCACATCAATACCATTACTTCCTAAAGGACTACTAAACTGCATAGATGCCAATACAGGCACAGTTAAACAGGAAACACTCAAACCGCAGATAATCCAGATTTTTTTCATGGTCAGTTATCAGGTGACTGGTGATAGGTAACAGGTGACAGGTGACAGAAAATAATTAGTTACCAATCACCAATTTCCAATTTCCAAAAAGTCCATATTTTGTTACAATCCTTACAGACGAAAAAGCTTAAAAACCCACTAGCCATGACCCAAAACCCATCTAAAAAGCCTATAGTTATTGCTCCATCCATCTTATCAGCAGATTTTAGTCGTCTAGGTGACGATATTCGCGCTGTAGATAAAGCGGGAGCAGATTGGATTCACGTTGATGTAATGGACGGACGTTTTGTACCTAATATTACAATAGGTCCTCTGGTTGTGGAGGCAATTCGTCCAGTGACAACCAAACCTCTGGATGTCCATTTAATGATCGTAGAACCAGAGAAATATGTAGAAGGGTTTGCTAAGGCTGGTGCGGATATTATTTCTGTACACGCTGAACATAACGCTTCACCCCACTTACACCGGACTTTGGGACAAATCAAAGAACTCGGTAAAAAAGCTGGTGTTGTACTCAACCCCGGTACACCTTTAGAATTAATTGAATATTCCCTAGAACTTTGTGATCTAGTGCTGATTATGAGCGTTAACCCCGGTTTCGGTGGTCAAAGCTTTATTCCTGGTGTAGTTCCCAAAATTCGCAAACTGCGTCAAATGTGTGATGAACGCGGTTTAGATCCTTGGATTGAAGTAGATGGCGGCCTGAAAGCTAATAACACCTGGCAAGTTTTGGAAGCCGGTGCTAATGCCATTGTAGCTGGTTCTGCTGTGTTTAATGCTCCTGATTATGCGGAAGCAATTACCAATATTCGTAACAGCAAACGTCCCAATAAAGAATTAGCGGCTGTGTAATTGCATAGTGTTAATTAAATAATACTTAAATCCTCGATTTCTTTGGGAAGTCGGGGGTTTATTTTATTAACTATGGAAAATGAATTTTCCGAGTTTGAGAAACAGTTAATATATAAATAGCTCTGTAATTCTGTAACTTTTAACTTTTATGAATATAGTTACTGCTAAACGTTTCACCATCGCTGAATATCATCGTCTAACGGAACTCGGCTTTTTTAGAGAAGATGAACGAGTTGAATTAATTAAAGGTGAGATAATTGAAATGGCTGCAAAAGGTAAATCACATTCAACTTTCAATAGGCGACTAATCAGAGAGTTAACACAATTAATAGGTAATCATGCAACCTTACAAAATCAAGATCCTATATCTATACCTCCAAACAGTCAACCAGAACCGGATTTAGCAATTCTCCGTAATCGTGCTGATGACTATTTCATAGATCATCCCACACCGTCTGACATTTTACTATTAGTTGAAATTTCTGATTCTACTTTGAAATATGACCAAGAAGTGAAATTACCTTTATATGCAGAATCGGGTATTTCTGATTATTGGATTTTTAATTTAATTAATAATATTTTAGAGTGTTACAGTGAGCCTTATCAAGATTCTCAAGGTAATTTTGATTATCGTCGTAAGTTGATTTTATTACCTCATGAGTCTGTGAAGTTGCCACATTTCCCTAATTTAGTTTTGGATTTGTCTAAGGTATTTCCTGGCTGATATTATAGATATATTTACACTTGATCAGGTGGTGAGAGTGAAAGTTAGGTAGTAGCGATCGCCAATTGCACAACCAAAACGATCAACATTAGATCCCCGACTTCTGTAATAAATTGATAATTTATTGACAAGTTTAAAAAAGAAGCCGGGGATTTAGTTATTGTAGAGTTAACATCACATACATTGCTATAATAATTTATACACAACAGTATGATTTAAGAATAATGTCATTATTTACTAAATTATTATACCTCAACCTAAATTCAGTTAATAAACCACTTGAAAATTTTTTTACTGAAATAGTTGTTTGTTTTTTTCAACATAATCAAACTATTCTGATTAACTGGTTAAAATATCACTCAATTATTAATGATGAAACTTATTCTGAAATAGAAATTTCACCTCAAAAAAAATATGCAAGACTACCAAATCAAAATGAAGATAGTATAATTGATATACAAGTTAAGTTATCAAATGAAATATATACAGATGTAATATTTATTGAGTCTAAAATAGGGGCTAAAGATGGAAATAATAATTTAAAAAAATATGCTGAGATTTTGAGTGATTTACCAAATTTCAGACATCGAATTTTAATTTATATCACTCGTGACTATGATCCAAAAGAAGAAATTAAGACTTTTGCATCAAAATCACCACAAGTAAGTTTTTATGAATTGAGATGGCACGAATTTTATGATTTTTTAAATAATCATGAAGAAGATAGTTTAAAACAAGAGATATTAAAGTTTATGGAGGATAATCAAATGTTTCAAAGGAAGATATTCTCGGAGATTGATATACTATCAATGCTATTTGATAGAATTTTTGATAAAAATAAAAATATTATAGACATGACTCTCAATGATGAAATTAAAGATGAATTTGTGAAAAATTTTGGCTATGGTAATCTAGAAAAACCAATGTTTTCAAAATGGAAGAATGATGGTTTATTTACAATCACAAAACAATTTACAGATTGGAAATTTAGATATTTTTTAGGATATTTTGATTATACTTCAGAAGATTCCACAGAATATCCAAATATAAAATATCTTAAATTAGGTGTATCTATTGGTGTATCTGCTAAATATGCAACATATAAACATTGTGTTGACTCGATGGACAAAGTAATTAATGATAAACCAGATAAATGGATAAAACGTGAATTTGACAATAATAGATGGATAACTATTGATTCTACAATTGAAATTCAAAAATTATTATCTGGGGAAAATCATTTATCAAACATCAGAAAATATTTTTTAGCGTCTATTAACGAACTTAAAGAAGTTCATGATCAATATTTTGATTGGAATAGTTTAACTACAGAAATAACAACACAAGAAGCTACAAAAGAATCTGAATCTTAAATAATCAGTAATGTGGGTTAAGCGCATTTATGCTAAAATGCCATTACCACACTCTGTCAGGAGTTTTCTGTATGGCTGACGTTACTTACGACGAAATTTTTGGAGCAGTATTAACCTTACCTCCTCTATACAGAGCGATGCTTGCTGAACATCTTCTCAAAAGTCTTGATGAAATTAATCCTGAAGTTGAGGCCGCTTGGGAAACAGAAATTGCACATCGCATTCAGGCAATAGATGAAGGTCAAGTTACGTTAATACCAGCCGATGAAGTATTACAAAGATTAAGGAATCGGTGATGTTGATTGAATTTGATCCTTATGCACAAATAGAACTTGAAGAAGCGACTTTATACTACGATAACATTAGTTCTAAACTTGGCAATACTTTTCTTGATGCGGTTGAAAAAACACTTAACCGCATAGTTAATTTTCCAGATGCTTGGACACCAATGATCCAAAATGCTAGACGTTGCCATATTGATGGATTTCCCTATGGCATAGTTTACAGAGTTCATGGTGATAAAATTCAAATCTTAGCTGTAATGCACCTTCAACGCAAACCAAACTATTGGACAGAGAGAAAATAGGAATAATCTTTTTTCGAGTTTAGAACTTAAAATGTGATTGCGAATCGCTCTGTAGGAATAGCTAACTGATCATTTATCTTTTTTTGTGCCTTTAAAAAACTCGGTAAAATGATATTGATATGCTCGTTCTAGGTAATTGATTATGAAATGGGAAGAAGTTTGTGAAAATAAACAATTACAAGATTTACCCTTTAAGATTGAATTGAATAAATGGGGACAAATTGTAATGAGTCCTGTAAAAATTAAACATTCATTTTATCAAGGCAGAATTCAACGTTTATTAGAATCTTTATTGAAAACTGGTGAAGTCATGCCAGAATGTGCAATTAACACATCAGATGGAGTTAAAGTAGCTGATGTTGTTTGGTGTTCAAACACAAGATTTGATCAAATTGAAGATGAAATATTCGCTTCTATTGCACCAGAAATTTGTATAGAAGTTAAATCAACGGGTAACACTTTTGAGGAAATGGAATTTAAAAAACAATTATATTTAGAAGCTCAAGCAATTGAAGTATGGTTATGTAATGAACAAGGTCAAATAAAGTTTTTTAATGAACAAGGTGAATTAGAAAAATCTGTGTTAGTTCCTGAATTTCCTAACCAAATTAAAAGATAATTAGATCCCCCTAAATCCCCCTTAAAAAGAGGGACTTTGAGGAATTTATCTTCCCTAAATTATTACTTCCGACTACCCAAAAATTTAGCCGCCGCAATCCCAATAATTCCTGCCACAATAGGATTACTGAGAAACTTAATAATTCCTGGTTGTTCCGCTAAAACTTCTCGAAAAACATCAGGATGATTATGATAAGTAAAAGATGCAAGATTACTCACATCATCAGCAGTCATACGATTAGGGTTGTGAGTAGAAAGATTTAATTGTTGTTCTAACCTTTTATCATCCAGTCCTCGTTCTTTTAACTGTTTGAAAAAAGCCCGTGCCACATCATCCCGTTCATTGGGTTTAATTTGAGCAATTGCCTTTTGTAATTCCGGTTCTATCTGACTAGGAGGAATACGTTCTGGTTGCAAAGATTGACTGAATAATTGCCGTCTTTGATCTGTTGTTGTTCTCTGAGCAAAATCATCAAAATTTTCATATTCATCCGTTGTCACAGTATTGATATTACCCAGAGATTCTACATTTCCCTGAGCTAAATCTTGCAAAATTTGTTGTCTATATTGTTCATTACTTGCCATTTATTTTTTCTCCTGGATATCTAAAATTTAGCTTTTAATAAGCTGTTAGGTGTATTTGATTTGATTAGTCTGAGCAATATAATCAGCAGTTAAAATTAATTTTTTATCGGCTGCATATATCAAAACCTTCAAATCTTGATTAGGAAAATTCTTTTTAAAACCTTGTACCAAAGAACTAGCTAAAGGTTTCACTTCATTAGGACTAACTTGAGGAGAAATAACCACGCCTAATTTATTATTATCTCGTACAAAGGCATCAGTAACTAATCCCTGGGAAGTTTGCACAACCCATTTACCAAAATCTTGCCCTGCTGGAGTATTACCACGCTCTAATTCTTTATAAGTAACATTCTTTCCAACTGCTGATGGTGTGGTTGTTCGATTAGTTTCTGTAACTGTTCCCCCACCGCAAGCAGTTGTTAATGTCAGGATAAAAATTAATCCAAAAGCTATGAAAATTTTCCGACTTTGCTGAATTAGAACCATAATTTTCTGCCTCAGACAAATCAAAATTTAAGTTTTCTAAGTTTCATTTTTAGCGCAAGTTCGTAGTAAGGCTTCAACCTCTAAAACATTGTTAGATATTTGTAAATCTCTAACTACGAACTATATGTCTTCTAGTTAATCTTTTCTAGTCAATGTTTTTTTTGACTTCATCTTTCACGTCTTCTACAGCGTTACGTACTTGACTTTCTGCTTGCTTGGCTTTACCTTCAGCTTGGTCTTTTGGATCTCCTGTAATATTTCCTAATGCTTCTTGCGCTTTACCTTCGACATTTTTAGCTGCGGCTTTTACTTTTTTTTCTACGCTCATTTTGTTTGACCTGTACAAATTACTATACCAAATTAACTTGAATATAGTTTGATTACTTCCACCATAAGTTATATAAAATATATGAGATATATATGCAAAAAGAAAGAATTAAAAATTCAGTATTTAAGTAGGTTGGCATTGAAAATTTTCGTTGTGACAAATCAAGAGTGAAGAGTAAACAGTTGAGTTCATTGTCATTAACCGGACATGACATTCAGGCTTTGCTATTCCCGATAAAAAAACCCAGCTTCTTAATAAAACTGGGTGAATCAAGATATGAGGATAGTATTAGTAATTAGTCTAGAAAACCCATCAACATATCAGAATCATCCATGTTATTGGATGCTACTGGACGATTACCAAAAACAGCATAGTTTTCTGAAACTGCCAATTCACTAGAACCGATGGGACGACTTCCAGATAAGTTAATGCTACTCACCACTTCAAATGTATGAGCACCAATAGGACGGATACCCATGGCATTAAAAGTCTCAACTACTTGTAAGCTGCTGGTGCTAATGGGACGTGAGCCAGACATTGATACTATTCCCGCAACTTGCAAACCGCTGTGACCAATTGGGCGCTGTCCAGCAACTACAATTGTTCCTGAAGAACTTTGTTGTGTATTAGCTTGGTTATTTTCTTCCATTTTTTTATCTCCTTGGCTGCTGAGGCGCTTTGTAAACTAACTCGCCTAGCTTGTTACGTGAATTTTACAATAATTAAGGAAAGGTGTATTTTTTTCCTAATATATGTAGAGTGTAACTCTAAAAAACGACGCATAGATATAAGTTTCTTCAAAACTGATACATAAGTAAACTTAAACTATTCACTTATGTAAGCAAAAATTGCTAAATAGCTAAATATTTATTACTTCATTACTTTTAGATTACTCCAATTATACCACTTGATTGCCACATTTTAAAGTGATGTAGTTACTATATTAAAGGGTATATTCAACGAAACGGTTATGATGGAATTTAGTCTCAAAGCGCCTTTTAGTCCTACTGGTGATCAACCACAGGCGATCGCCCAACTTGTCAACAGTATCCAAGGGGGTAATCGTTATCAAACTTTACTAGGTGCAACAGGAACTGGTAAGACATTTTCTATCGCTGCTGTCATTGAAAAAATTGGTAAACCCACCTTAGTTTTAGCCCATAATAAAACCCTAGCAGCGCAATTATGTAACGAGTTACGGGAATTTTTTCCCCACAATGCTGTTGAGTATTTTGTCAGTTACTACGACTATTATCAACCAGAAGCTTACATTCCTGTCACCGATACTTACATCGAAAAAACAGCAGCAATTAATGATGAAATAGATATGTTGCGACATTCTGCAACTCGTTCTTTATTTGAACGTCGTGATGTAATTGTTGTTGCTTCTATTAGTTGTATTTACGGTTTAGGAATGCCAGCAGAATATCTTAAAGCCGCAATTCCCCTAAAAATAGGCATGGAAGTTGATCAAAGGCAGATTTTGCGAAATTTAACATCTGTGCAGTATAGCCGCAACGATGTGGAAATGGGGAGGGGAAAATTCCGCGTTCGTGGTGATGTTTTAGAAATTGGCCCAGCTTACGAAGATAGAATTATTAGAGTTGAATTTTTTGGTGATGAAATTGATGCCATCCGTTATATTGATCCCGTAACTGGAGAAATTCTCAGCAGTTTAGAAGCAGTCAATATTTACCCAGCGCGTCACTTTGTTACCCCAGAAGAGCGTTTAGAAATTGCTTGTGCAGATATTTCCGCCGAATTAAAACAACAAAAATTTTCATTAGAAGAAATAGGTAAATTAGTTGAAGCACAACGGATAGATCAACGTACTCGCTACGACTTGGAAATGTTAAGAGAAGTCGGATATTGTAACGGCGTAGAAAATTATTCTCGGCATTTAGCAGGAAGACAAGCGGGAGAACCACCAGAATGTTTAATTGATTATTTTCCCAAAGATTGGTTATTAGTAATTGACGAATCTCATGTGACTGTACCGCAAATTCGAGGAATGTACAATGGAGATCAAGCCAGGAAAAAAGTTTTAATTGATCATGGTTTTCGTCTTCCTAGTGCTGCTGATAATCGTCCTTTAAAAGCAGAAGAATTTTGGCTAAAAGCTAATCAATGTATTTTCGTTTCTGCAACTCCGGGAAATTGGGAATTAGAAATTTCTGAAGATAATATTGTAGAACAGGTAATTAGACCGACGGGAGTAGTTGATCCAGAAATATTTGTCCGTCCTACAGAAGGACAAGTTGATGATTTATTAGGAGAAGTTAAGGATAGGGTAGATAAGAAAGAGAGAGTTTTAATTACTACGTTAACTAAACGGATGGCGGAGGATTTAACCGAGTATTTAGAAGAAAGGGGAATTAAAGTTAGATATTTGCATTCTGAGATTAATTCTATTCAGAGAATTGAGATTCTACAAGATTTAAGAAATGGTAAATTTGATGTTTTGGTAGGGGTGAATTTACTGCGGGAAGGTTTGGATTTACCAGAGGTTTCTTTAGTTGCAATTATGGATGCAGATAAGGAAGGTTTCTTGCGTGCAGAACGTTCGTTAATTCAAACTATTGGTCGTGCAGCGCGTCATATCAATGGAAAGGCGATTATGTATGCTGACAATTTAACCAAGAGTATGATTAAAGCCATTGATGAAACTGATAGAAGAAGGGGAATACAAACAGCATACAATAAGCTGCACGGAATCACACCGCAACCAGTTTTCAAAAAATCAAGTAATGCAATTTTATCTTTTTTAGATGTATCGCGGCGGTTAAATGCAAGTGATTTAGAAGTAGTTGATAAACATCTAGATGAATTATCCTTGGAGGATATTCCTGAGTTAATTACTGTATTGGAAAAACAGATGAAGGATGCAGCGAAAAAGATGGAGTTTGAAGAAGCGGCAAAATTGCGCGATCGGATTAAGCATTTGCGGGATAAGATGTTAGGACGTTAAAAAATTCTAGTCATATCTGTAATCACCTTATCCACTCCAATACGATATCTATCATCTTTGATTTATGGAGCCTATTTGCAACCACTAGAAGATATTTTTACCACAACTCTAACTCACGCCCAAACTTTAGGAGAGTTAGATTCTCAGGCAAACCCGCGCAATTTGGCTCGTTTATTGCTTTGTACCACTCAGGGAGTAGCATTACTCGGTCTTGTAATGGATAATAACTCCAAACTAGCAGGAGCAGTAGAAAGCTTACTCTCCTTACTTGAAAACTAAATTTTTTTGCCTTAACTTAGACTAATCGTTCAAAGTTTTTAAATCATCGTTAACACAAACAGGAGAAATACAAAATGACTTACGATATCAACAACAAAATCGTCTTAGTAACAGGTGCAAATCGTGGTATTGGTAAGGCAATAGTTGAATCTTTTCTTGAACATGGAGCAAAAAAAGTATATGCTGCTGTGCGAAACCTAGAAACTGCTATCCCATTGGTGGAAAAATACAGTGATAAAGTAATTCCAGTTTATGTAGATTTAGCTGATCCTCAATCTATCACTGCGGCTGCTCAAGTTGCTCAGGATGTGGAAATAGTTGTGAATAATGCAGGAGTATTTAACCCTACAAGTCTCTTAGATGAGAATGCGATCGCATCCCTTGAATTTCAGCTTAATATCAATGTATATGGTTTAATTCGCATCGCACAAGCCTTTGCGCCAATTTTAAAAGCCAATGGTGGTGGAGTTTTTGCTCAACTTAACTCTGTCGTTTCCATAAAAACGTTCTCTAACTTTGCTACTTATTCTGCATCAAAAGCAGCATCTTATTCCATTACCCAAACATTGCGAGAATTATTGAGTGAGCAAGGAACAATTGTTCTCAGTATTCATCCTGGTCCAATTGCTACAGACATGGGTGATGCAGCAGGTCTGACAGAAATTGCCGAACCACCTACATTAGTCGCAGAAGCGATGATAGCAGCATTGAAAGCAGGAGATTTTCATGTCTTCCCTGACACAATGGCAAAACAAATTGGTGGAGCTTATCAAAGCTTTGCAGAAAACGTTGTTGAAGCCAATATGTCAGAAAGCTAATAGTCCTCATTGTGGGGTTAGGTTTAAAGTTCTGGCGTTGTGGGTTGATGGTTGGTATCAAATATTGTCAGCCAACATTGGTTACTTCAAATCTCAACCCATCAACATTCCCAAGACTACAATTTTAAAAAGATGTAGATATAAACAATTGAATTTCCTAAAAAATACCCACCATGGAGTTTAGATGCTTTAACTTTGCAAAAGTTACTCCGTCGCGGATATAAAATTCAAGAAATTAAACCTTGGGGAAATGCCAATGTTATCGCCGTTACAGAAGATAATACTTTAGATTTAGAAGGAGTTACAAATCCTTGAGGTGAAGGTTTAGCTAAAGGTTATTAATAATTTAATTTTTATATAGGGCTGGCTGAAAAACTTTTTTAGTCAAACTTAACTAACGAATTATATGATCACTAATCATAGAAACACGATCTGGAGGTTTAATTTTCTGGAAAATGGGAATTTGAATAATAAATTGTGTTCCTACTCCTTGTGTAGAAACACACTTCAATATTCCCCGATGTTGTTCTTTAATAATTTGATAGCTGATAGATAAACCTAATCCCGTACCTTTACCCACAGGTTTAGTAGTAAAAAACGGCTCAAAAATATTTTGTTTTATATTCTCAGGTATGCCTATGCCATTGTCACTAATGATAATTTCCACCTGATCTCCAGGAATAACTGAGGTACTAATAGTAATTCGACAAGGTTCTTGATTAAGATGCTCAGATTTGCGCTT
Organism: Okeanomitos corallinicola TIOX110; assembly: GCF_038050375.1. Taxonomy (NCBI): domain Bacteria; kingdom Bacillati; phylum Cyanobacteriota; class Cyanophyceae; order Nostocales; family Aphanizomenonaceae; genus Okeanomitos; species Okeanomitos corallinicola. The sequence goes on from NZ_CP150886.1 coordinate 1,909,041, forward strand.
AACCTGAATTTCTTCTAAAGCTTCGATGGCATTTGCTAAGATATTCATGAATACCTGATTGAGTAATCCTGGATAGCATTCTACTAATGGTAAATCTCCATATTCACAAATTAATTCAATACTGTGAGTATCTGATTTAGCTTTCAATCTATGTTGCAAAATTACTAATGTGCTATCTATACCATCATGAATATTAATCTCTTTGCAGGTCGCCTCATCTAGCCGTGAAAAGTTTCTTAAAGAAAGTACAATTTGACGAATCCGATCAGTTCCTATTCTCAGAGAAGAAATTATTTTTGGCATATCTTCCTGTAAAAAGTTCAGATCCATTTCTTTGGCTTTTGCTTGGATTTCTCCAACTGGTTGAGGATAGTAGATTTGGTAAAGGTGCAAAAATTCTAACAGTGTTTGCGTGTATTCTTCTATATGAGTGAGGTTGCCGTGAATAAAGTTAATCGGATTATTAATTTCATGAGCAACCCCCGCTACTAATTGCCCCAATGTTGCCATTTTTTCTGATTGGATCAACTGTATTTGTGAATCTTCCATTCGCTTCAGAGCAGTCATTAATTCTGCTGTACGTAGGCACACTTGCGTCTCTAGATTTTTGTTAAGTTGACGCAATTTTAAGTGAGTTTTAACACGAGCAATGACTTCCGCTTCTTGAAAAGGTTTTGTAATATAATCAACTGCACCTAAGTTAAAACCATTTATCTTATCAGTGCTGTCAGAAAGGGCAGTCATAAAAATCACGGGAATTTCTTTAGTAATACTTGAGGCTTTAAGACGACGACAAGTTTCAAATCCATCTATACCAGGCATCATAATATCTAACAGAATCAAACCTGGGGAACTGCGTTCGGCTTGTTTAATTGCTCGTTCCCCATCGGTGGCGATCGCCACTTCCAATCCCGCATCACTCAAAGCTTCAGAAATTACTTCTAAGTTTGCTGGCGTGTCATCTACAACTAAAATTAAATCATCATTCTCCATAAATACCTCATTCTTTTTCTACTGTTAATATCATAAACTGCTGAATAAAAACTTCAATTTTTTCTAACTGGAATTTTTGAGCAAGAGCCAGAATTTGTTCCAGGAAAGGAATATACTTGGGATCATTTTTTTCTAAATTTTTGACAAATTCCCCCAGTTTTTGTAACCTCCCCTGTTGTGCCAATTCCAGCATTTGCCCTAATTCATCTTGAGTAGGTATTAACATTTCTGAAATAGTATTTGTATCAGTGTAATCACCATGAACTACTGACTCAGTAGATTCTTCAGTCACAGTTGTAGATTTGTCGATCCAGGTAATATTTAAATTTTTCTCTAAAAGTTTAAACAATTCCTCAGCTTCTACTGGTTTTACTAAGAAATCATCTCCTCCCGCATCTAAACTTTTTTGCTGCTCTATTGTTGAAACTGACGCAGATGAAACAATTACAGGAATATTCTGCAATGATGGTGATGCTTTTAGTTTTTCCAAAAACTCATATCCATCCATAATCGGCATTAAAACATCAGTAATGATCAAACTAGGTTTAGATTCAGTGGCTTTAGTTAATCCTTCTTCCCCATTTTCCGCTGTAATGACCACAAAATCTAGAGGTTCTAACAAATTAATAATTACAGAGCGATTTTCCCATTTATCATCAACTACTAAAATTGCTTGTCGCTCACCTTGGTATCCTGCCAATGTTTGTCCATTGCTAGTCATAGAGTTTTGTTGCCACTCTTGGACTAGGGGAAAATCAACATTGAAAAAAAACCGACTACCAACTCCTAACTGACTTTCTACTTTAATTTCACTGCCCATTAAAGAGATAATCTCTTGACTAATAGCTAGTCCTAATCCTGTTCCTTCTGCTTGTCGTTTACCATCACTAACTTGTTCAAAAGGTAAGAAAATCTTAGCTAATGAGTCGGGATTCATGCCAATTCCCGTATCAATTATTTGGAAAGAAATTGTGATCTTTTCCCGGTAAAAACTATCAGAGTTTTCTATTTTTTCAACTTTAAATATTACTTCTCCTTGATCTGTAAATTTGATGGCATTACCTAAAATATTAATTAATACCTGCCGTAACCTTTTATCATCTAATTCCACTCCTTCTGGTAATTTATCATCGAGGAAGTAAATAAAATTAATACTTTTTTGTTCAGCCCGAATGCGGACAATTTCTACAATCCCTTGTAAAAAAGATGGTAGATGAATCCCATGGGGTTGTAATTCTAGTTTGCGGGCTTCGATTTTGGAAATGTCGAGAATATCATTAATCAGAGTTAATAAATGGGAACCACATTGGTGAATGATATTAATACCCTTGCGTTCTTTTTCTGCCAAAGTTTGGGAACGATTAAGAATTTGAGCATAACCAAGAATTCCATTTAAAGGGGTACGCAGTTCATGGCTCATATTGGACAGAAATTCACTCTTGGCTTGGTTAGCAATATCCGCTGCTTGGCGTTTCTGCTCTAAAGAAGCATAGGAATCTGCTAATTGAACTGCCATTTGATTAAATGCCTGAGCTAACTGCTCAATTTCATCATCTGTGTTGATATTTAATCGGTATGTCAAATCACCTGCACCTAGTTTTGTTGCCCCAAGTTCTAATTCTTGAATTGAGCGAATTACTGGTAGGAGAGTTAGGGTAAACTGAGCAATAAAAATCAGCAACACTACGCCTATTAAACTGTAGGTAATAATATTAGCATTCTGTTTAAATTGTTTGGCAGCTAATTGGGTTTGCAAATTTTCTTGTTTTACATCTTGAAGTAGTAAATTTATAAAAAAATTGATGTCTTCAAGAAATGAATTGATAGCTTTAACATCTTGCTGTGTCTGGGCTGGTGTTGAGGAAATAGTATTTTTTTTTAAATCATTAGCTAACCGCACAAGATATTTATGACGACGCTCAACAACATTTAATTGTTGTGTTCCTGGCATGAGTTGTTCTAGCTCTGTCAAACTATTGACAAACTCAAGTCTAGCCTGGTCATACTTGAGCATATCCCCAGAATTTTGATTAAATAAGAGATAATCTTTGAGTGCAGATGTTTCTTCTTGTAAAGTCAATTGGAGTTTTTGAGTAGTGCGGAGGGCTTGATTGGTGCGATCGCGGCTTTGAGAAACTGATTTTTCCATCTTTGTAATCAGTAAGGTACTACCTCCCATCAAGACAACCACACATCCTACAGACATGAGTGTCGAACCAATAAACTTTGTTAAGATTCTCATTTTGCAGGTATCTGTACTAATTTAAATTGAGTGTAAATTTGTCTAATTGTATCAAAGTCTGTATCTTTAGCTAAAGTATAGCCAGCAGATGCAGAACCACTCACATCTAAAATACCAACGGGAGCATCAATTAAGACTTGACGGATTAAGCTTAACTCTTCTGATGAAAACTTTTTCGTGTTAATCACGATGGATGCCATCGGTATGGGAGGAGATTCCCAAATAATTTTGTATTTTGTCGCAGGTAGTTTACCTGTTTCTTGAGAGCGTAAAAAAGAAATTTTATCAACAGCGATCGCATCAACCACCCCTTTAACCAAATCTGCTTCTGTTTTGTCATGACTACCGGAATAAAGAATTTTTGTAAAGTCTTTATTTGGATCAATATTTTGTTCCTTTAATCCCATCATCGGCATCAAAAAACCAGAAGTTGATGAGGGACTCACAAAAGCAAAACGTTTACCTTTTAAATCTGCCAATGAATTGATTTTTGGATCAGATTTAGTCACTATCACACCTGTGTACCAAGGTCTCCCTGTTTTTTGATCAATCGGCATCACCAATGGTTGAATATTGGGATTGCGCTCATGACACTTGATGTAGCTTAATGCCCCTAAATAACCCATATCAACTTCTTCTTTTACCAATAAATCCACCGCAGTTTGATAGTTCTTGGTAACTTCAAACTTCACTGGACGTTGGATTTTTTCTTGTAGGTAAGCTGTTAAGGGTGCAAATTTTTCATCTTGCTCCTTCGCGCTTTGCCAAGGATTCACAGCAATTTCTAACAACTGGTTTTTATGTGTTTCTGTCTTAGCTTCTGTATTATTTCCAGAATTATTGTTTGTTGTTGGTGTACAACTAAAAGAGAGTGTACTCAAACAAAACAGAGTTATTAATACCAGGGATGGTTTAATAACAGGAGCGATTTGCTGAAAACGAATGTATTTCATCATATGTATTATTTATTTAAGATCAACTAAAGGCGTAATTTTACATAAAAAAGATTGCCGCTGAATGATATCAAGACTCAGCAAGCCCTAATTAAAGTATTTGACATGAAATCATAGCAGGTGACAGAGCTAGAAGTCTTTCAGTGTCTAAGTTTTAGTTCTGGTTAAGTCCTAGCCGCCTTATCCATTGCTATATCTGTAATCCTCTCAAATTTGACATAATTTAAAAACCTGAAGAGGATATAAAAATCACTACATATTGTCTATTCTAGGGTATCATGTCAATTGTGCTAAGATAAATATACTGACACAAAAAACCTGATTTACTAGGGCTAGAAAATACCAACCCTAGTTAATTCACAATTAAAAATCCGTTTAATTATTATTAGTATTTACACTATTATCCGTAGCTTGTCTACCCAAAATTTCCACAGCTTTAGCAAACTGAGGATCTGCCAAAGTAGCTAATTTATCCCGTTCCTTTAACCACAATTCTTCTCTTTGGGCATCAGTCAAATCAACTACCACATCTGGATCAATGCCATGTTTGTTAATATCTTTACCGCTCGGAGTGTGATACTTAGCAATCGTCACAGCTAAACCTGCATCACCTGTGAGAGGACGTACTGACTGTACTAAACCCTTACCAAAAGTTTGACTACCTACTATAGTTGCTCGTTTATTATCCTGTAAAGCACCAGAGAGAATTTCACTAGCACTAGCTGAACCCTTATCCACCAAAACCACCAACGGTTTAGTAGTCAAAGCCCTGCCCCTAGCTACTTCCCGTTCTTTCTCACCTTGACGATTAATAGTAGAAACAATAATTCCTTTATCTAACCACATTCGGGCAATTTCTATACTGGAGAATAATAAACCGCCAGGGTTGCCACGCAAATCTAACACATAACCAGATACGTTTTTAGTTTCTAGTTTTCTAATCGCATCTCTCATTTCCTTACCAGCATTAGCACTGAATTGATTGAGGCGAATGTAACCTAAATTACCTGCTGGAGTTTGTTTTTCCGAAAACTTCACCGGATGAATTTCAATCCGCGCCCGTGTGACATCAAATACCTTTTTCTCGCCATCCCTGAGAATGGTGAGCTTCACTTTAGTTCCTACTTCACCCCGGATTAAAGATACAGCTTCATTGGTATCCATTCCCTTGGTATTTTTACCATCAATTTCTACGATGATATCCTTAGCTAAAATCCCAATCTTAAAAGCAGGTGTATCTTCAATCGGTGCAATTACAACTAACTGCTTAGTTTCCTCATCCTGACTAATAGTGATACCAACGCCTGTTAATTCACCAGAGGTATCAACCTGCATATTTTTGAATTCTTCTGGATCCATAAACCGGGTGTAAGGATCTTCTAGCTTTTTCAGCATTTCCCGGATGGACTTATAAGCTTCCTCCTGATTAGTGTAGGACTTGTCTAAATATTCTTTACGAACAGCTTGCCAATCTACCTGATTAAAAGTTCCGTCCACATATTGACGGTAGACTATTTGCCAAACCTCATCTACTAATTCCTTGGGACTTGCCTTAAACAAAGCTTGACCACGGGAATGAATACCAAGGCCTGTAACTGCGATTGTAGAAAGAGTAACTGCTGTAGCACCTAAAACAAGTCTACTTTTTGTAATCACCATAATGACAGCTGTGTCAGAGGGAAAATTTATTGTCAGTATGCCCAATCTAACACAGGATTGGCTAATTGGTGATTGGTGATTGGTAATTGGTGATATTTACTCTGTCACCTGTCACCTGTAACCTGTCACCTATCACCTAATTTTAAGGATCTACCCAACGTCCATCGGCTTTAATCAAATTAATCAACTCCTCTACACCTTGGTCTTCTGGAACTTTTTTAATTTCTTCCCGACCCCGATACAAGGAAATAAAACCAGGATTTTTACCGACATAACCATAGTCAGCATCGGCCATTTCTCCGGGTCCATTGACAATACAACCCATCACCGCAATATCTAAACCGGTTAAATGTTTGGTAGCTTCCCTAACTTGATGTAGCACTTCTTCCAAATTAAACAAAGTTCTCCCACAGGAAGGACAAGCTACATACTCAACCATTGTTTTCCGCAACCCTAAAGCTTGCAGAATGCTGTAACAAACGGGAATTTCTTTTTCTGGAGATTCTGTCAAAGACACGCGAATCGTATCACCGATACCATCCGTCAATAATGTGGCAATTCCAGCTGTGGATTTAATTCTGCCATATTCCCCATCGCCAGCTTCTGTTACACCCAGGTGTAAAGGATAATCCATGGCTAAATCATCCATCCGCTTGGCCATTAACCGATATGCAGCGATCATCACCGGCACTCGTGAAGCTTTCATGGAAATAACAATGTTGTAAAAATCCAAAGATTCACAAATGCGGATAAATTCTAAGGCAGATTCTACCATGCCTTCAGGGGTGTCACCGTAGGTAAATAGCATTCTTTCTGCTAATGAACCATGATTTACACCGATTCGCATCGCTTTACCTTGATCCCGCAAGGAAACAACCAAAGGTTCTAAGGTTTCCCGGATTTTTTCCCCAATTTCGTCAAATTCTGCTTTTGTATATTCGGTGCGGTTGGTGTTGGGTTTTTCAAATACATATAACCCTGGATTAATTCGCACTTTTTCGATGTGTTTAGCGACTTCTAGGGCAATTTTCAGGCCATTGTGATGGACATCGGCAACAATGGGGACATCACGGTAAGTTGCGATTAATTTTTGTTTGATTTCTGCTAAAGCTTTAGCATGGGCCAAGCTGGGAACTGTAACCCGGACGATTTCGCAACCAATTTCATGGAGACGACGAATTGCGGCCACAGAACCATCAATATCTAGGGTGTCTTCATTGATCATTGACTGTACCACCACTGGGTGGCCTCCGCCAATGGTTACATCTCCTACCTGAACTGCTCTGGTTTTGCGGCGTTTGATGGTAGTGTCAAAGCTTGGTTGACTGGATGTAGTTTCGCTATTTTCAAGAGTTGGCAGAGTTTGCATAGCCTCAATAAGTAGATTTTCTGTAGCTAAAATATCAGATTGCAAGGGGTTCTGCTTCTCAGATTGCCACAGTTGAGGTACTTTTGGGAGATGAGTTGGGAAAAATTAGGAAATATTTCTTTTGGCGATCGCTATACTCTTAATTTTTATGATTATAATTTGTATAAATATTACCTCAACTTATTACCTCAACTTAGCTCACCAGTTTTGTTATTATTTTATATTTCTGTAGTAACAACTTACATGAAGTTAAAATAGATGATCATTTCTATGGTTGAATACCCATGATAAAAAAAACCTCAACACTCCAAGAAATTATTGAAGCTATAGACGCACTTGAACTGGCAGAACAAGAGATGCTTATGGAAATTTTTAGTAAGAGTCTCAAAGAATATCGTCGTAAGGAATTATTAAAGGCGTTTGAAACTGCTCGTCAAACTTATGATCAAGGTGAGGTTACTTTTGTCTCAGCTGCTGAGTTACTAGCTGAGTTAAGTAACTCTAAAACTTTAACTACATAATCTCAAATAGGTAAGAATTAAAGAGTCAAAAGTCAGAATGTTTGAAAATCAGTAAATAATCAACTAGTCATTTTTGGCATACACCTGAAAAAGCTGAATGATTGCTGAATACTTACGGATAATTTTAAAAAAACTGACCACTGAATGCTAGTAGCTAAATGTTGACTCAAAAAGATGCTGATATCAAATCTACTGTTTTAAACATTAATTATGCTGCTATTTGATTATGAATACTCTCCTCATGAACCAATTTCCCATCCCCCCGCACTTTAACCCATTAAAGGTCGGTGAAGTTTGGCGCGTACCTTATCAAAAACTTGCTCCTGAAGCAGAATCATGGGCAAAAAAACAAAATATTTCAGTCTCAGCCAATGATAAAGTCAATATTTGTTTGTTATTAATAGATGTCCAAAATACTTTTTGTATTCCAGATTTTGAATTATATGTAAGGGGAGAAACTGGAACTGGTGCAGTTGAAGATAATCAAAGATTATGTGAGTTTATTTATCGTAATTTAGGCATAATTACTAAAATTATTCCCACCCTAGATACTCACAATACTATGCAAATTTTCCATCCTATATTTTGGATTAACAAAGATGGAAAACACCCCATACCAGCAGCTACCAATATTACACTATCAGACATAGAAGCAGGTATCTGGCAAGTAAATCCAGTGGTTGCTAATAGCATTACTCAAGGGGATTATGGATTATTAGAAAAACAGGTTTTTCATTATGTAAAAAAACTGAGTTTAGATGGTAAATATCCCCTCACGGTTTGGCCTTATCATTCTATGTTAGGAGGAATTGGCCATGCTTTGGTTTCCTCTGTAGAAGAAGCCATTTTTTTCCATGGTATTGCTCGTCAAACTCAAACACAGTTTGAATTAAAAGGAGAAAATCCTTTAACTGAAAATTATTCTATTTTGCGACCAGAAGTGTTAACGGGATTTGATGATCAGCCTATTGCTGACAAAAATACAAATTTAATTAAACAACTTTTGGAATATGATGCGGTGATTATTGCTGGACAAGCTAAGAGTCACTGTGTAGCTTGGACAATTGATGATTTATTAACAGAAATTAACCAGGTAGATCGCACCCTAACCAGGAAAATCTATCTATTAGCAGATTGCACTTCACCTGTAGTTGTTCCTGGTGTGGTTGACTACACAGAACAAGCTAATACAGCATTTAAAAGATTTGCAGATGCGGGAATGAACATGATTAAATCAACAAATGAATTCGTAATTGAGCATTGAGCATTGGGTTATTCATCTCCCCCTGCGTCGTCTGTCTTATTTCAAATACTCTTTTGGATCTTTAGCTGTCCACCCCAAGGGTTCATCAGCACGAATTTCAAAATGTAGATGTGTTTCCCTAGATGTAGGTTGTCCTGTAGCACCTACTGTTCCTATAATGTCGTCTTTTTGTATTGTTTGTCCTAAATTCACTTGTATGGTCTCTAATTGGGCGTAACGAGTTTGTAAACCTCCTGCATGGTTGATTATCACTAATTTGCCATAGCTGCCTTGATCTTTGGCAAAGACGACAATACCAGGAGCGCTCGCTTTTACTTGTGTACCTACAGGTGCGACTAAATCAACACCACTATGAAAAAAAACTTTACCTGTAATTGGATGAATTTGCCATCCATAAGGTAATGCTATAGTTGTAAAATTAGTTAAGGGATATCCTGTTATTGTTGTCGCTGATGCGGTTTTTATCAGGGGAACTGCGATCATCTGATTCCCTTTTATCTTTAGTTCAGCATTAGCACTTTGTGGTTTTGAAAATATGGATATTAATCCCGTAAAGCTAATTAAACCACATAAAAACAGGGAACGATATATAAAATTCATGTCAATTTGTTTAAAGATGGCTAATTTTAGATTTTAGTTGAGGAATTTTCAAGATGGGATCTTACTTGTATCTTCTGCGCTTTTTATACTTTTCCCCTAGAAAGTAAGTTTACAAACAAATCAGTTTTAGCTGATTACTGAACGCTGATTACAGATAGTTGCTATAAGTTTAATTAAAAATAAATTAATTTGTTTAGTTCTTGTTTCCCTGATTACACTTAAAAGTTAGTAACTGCCTGGGGTGAAAATTATTCTTGAGAGTGATTTTCCATAGAAACAGTACCCGTCTTATTTTCAGCGTCATTATTCTTAATTAATTAATATGAAGTTATCTGTAAAGCAATTAGCCGTTTATCTTTGGTTAGTGGCTATTGGTGGCAGCATTGGTTGGTTTGGGAGTCAATATGTACTCCAAAATAAAACATTTACAGAGTTGAAAAATGTCACAGCTTCAGTACCTCAAGAATCTGTTATAGCTTATCCTAGATTAAGTGTGGGCAATGCTGTTAATAGTGATAACGTTAATTTTATTGCTGATGCTGTACAAAAAGTTGGGCCTGCGGTGGTGCGAATCAATGCCACTCGAAAAGTAGCAAATCCAATTTTTGATATGTTTAAAAAGCCTATTTGGCAGCCTTTTTTTGGAGAAGAGGAGCAACCAATTCCCCAAGAACGTATAGAGCGCGGTACAGGTTCGGGATTTATTTTAAGCGAAGATGGTCAATTACTGACTAATGCTCATGTAGTTGCAAAGACAGACAAAGTACAAGTTACCCTCAAAGATGGGCGAGTTTTTGAGGGTAAAGTAGTGGGTGTGGATAATATCACTGATGTAGCAGTGGTGAAAATTCCTGCTAATAAATTACCTACAGTTAAATTAGGTAATTCACATAACTTAATCCCTGGTCAATGGGCGATCGCTATTGGTAATCCTTTAGGTTTGGATAATACTGTGACTATTGGCATTATCAGCGCGACAGATCGCACCAGCGCCCAAGTAGGAGTTCCTGATAGGCGAGTTAGCTTTATCCAAACTGATGCAGCTATTAACCCTGGTAACTCTGGCGGACCTCTTCTGAATGCCCAAGGAGAAGTTATTGGGATTAATACCGCTATTCGCACTGATGCTCAAGGACTTGGGTTTGCTATTCCCATAGAAGTTGCCGCTCGTATTGCCCATGATTTGTTTACCAAAGGACAGGCAGATCACCCTTTTTTGGGGATTGAAATGTCAACTCTTTCACCTACCCAAAAACAAGATTTTGATCAGGGAAACCTTTTTAACATTCAACCTGATGTTGGTATAGTCGTCACACAAGTAACCAAAAATTCCCCGGCAGAGAAAGGGGGACTGCTCCCCGGTGACGTGATTCAAAAAATCAATGGTCAACCTGTGAAAATTACAGCCCAATTACACAAAATGGTTGAGTCTAGTAAAGTCGGTGACATTTTAGCAATTGAAGTCAACCGCAATGGTAAAACTAAGACTCTCAAAGTGCGTTCAGGAACTAAACCGTGAAAGTCAGTGGAGTACAGGCGTAAATAATCACGTCTGTACTTTTAACTATTCGTTGGATAAATGTTCTAGTTGCATTCTTTGTTCCATTTGACGCAGAAAATACCCCGTCATCATTGCTGATGCTAATAGCCCAGCTAAATTATCCCTGTCTGTTGTCACTTGGACGTGAAAATGTTCCCCTGGGAGCATTCCCACCAGCCCTTGAACATTCTGGGAGATGATTTGTTTAATTTCCGGGCTGACAGACTGGGCTACACGGGCGAGAACGTCGGGGGATTGATGCTGTAAATATTTCAATAACTGATTCGGGTTTTCCCCCAAGTGATCGTTCAAAATCTGATTAGTGTGTTCCTCAGAGTTGTCATTCAAAAAGTCAGGATCAAACACCATTGGCAATTATTTTTAGCTTAGTTGCTAATTCTACTCTAAACCATAGTACAAGCCTAGCGCATTTGTGATTGGTCATTCGGTTATTAATCTCCCCCTGTTTCACCTGTTTCTTCACTGTTGTCTGTTCTTGCTAACTCTAGTTCTAGTTGCTGTTCTTGGCGATCTATGGGGATAATTTCAGGAAGTTGATCAATTTGAAAATATTGATGAAATTTAGGTGTAACTTGTAATGAATATGACCGAGATTCTCCATCTCGGCGTTTGCGGACAAATCCCAGTTCTACTAATTCAGGAACGTGTTGATATACACCTGAACCACGGAGGTTAATTAAATCACTTTGTAAAATCGGACTATTGAGAGCGATGGCGGCTAATGTTCGCAAAGCTCCTACACCTAATTCTACAGGTATCAACGCCTGTACTAAATCATAAAAATCTGACCGCAGTTGTAAACTATAACCATTTGCAGTGTCTACAACTTCTAAGGCACTATCCCGACGGGCATAGCTATCTATCAGTTCAATTATGCCTTCTTCTGCTGTATGGCGATCGCACCCAGCATAATCTGCAATTTCACTCACAGATAAGGGTTTACCCTTTAAATATAAAATCGCTTCTATTTTGATGGTTATAGGTATATTTTTCTTGGACATATTTAACAATTAAAGTGGTCAGGAGGGGCGAACGGCCGTTCACCCGTACAGAAGTTTTAAATCCATCCCCCATCTTCCTATTCCCTATGACTTAAAATAAATTCAGCGATCGCTAAATCTTGGGGAGTTGTCACTTTTAAATTTGTTTCTTCCCCTGGGACTATCTGTACTTCAATTCCACATTTTTCCAATAAAGCTGCATCATCGGTCACTTCCCAACCTTGGCGCACACCTTCAGCATGACATTGTTTGAGTAGCTTAACATCAAACCCTTGGGGTGTTTGCGCTGCCCACAGATTTTCTCTCTTGGGTGTACTTTGAACCACATTACTTGCATCTACAATTTTGATTGTGTCTTTGACTGGTATAGCTGCTATTAAACCCGAACAGCTAAGAATTGCTTCCGCACAATTATTAAGTAAATTTGGCGTAGCTAAACATCGCGCTCCATCATGAATCAACACTTGTTTAGCACTCTCCGGCAATGCCTGTAAACCGTTGTAAACTGATTCTTGGCGAGTATTACCACCGGGAATAAATTCCACAGGTTTAGTTAGTTTTAAATCAGCCAGAATGGCTTTAAAGTCATCCCAGTCATGGGGTTGGGAAATAATCCCCATCCAATTAATAGCAGTTGCCGCTTCCGCAGCCAATAAAGTCCAAGCAATGAGAGTTTTCGAGCGTACCTCTAATAAAAGTTTATTGCGGTCAGCACCCATTCTTTTACCGCTACCTGCGGCTGGAATTAATAAATACACAATTTTCCTCTATTTTTTAACTAGCAGAAGATAGGGGTGGGAAGGTAGGCTGATAACCCAATCACTAATCACCAATCACTAATTACTCACCAATTACCAATTACCATTCCCTATTTCCCCTAAAATAAGAGCGATAAGCTTCAATAAATAGATTATTTATGCGAGTAGTAGCCCTTGTACCTGGTTCAATTGGCGACCAAATTCTTTTCTTCCCCACCTTGGATGGTCTAAAGCGTCATTATCCCGACGCGCAGATAGATGTCGTGGTCGAACCCCAGTCAAAGGCTGCCTATCAAGTGAGCAAGTCAGTTCACGAGGTTTTGACCTTTGATTACAAGGATCGTAATAGTTTAGCAGATTGGGGTAACTTAGTCGGTACAATCCGCGATCGCGAATATGATGTTGCCATTAGCGCTGGAGAAAGTTGGTTTGTAGGTTTATTTCTCTGGCTAACGGGAATTCCCACCCGGATTGGTTTTCAAGGTAAGGGTGCTGGTTTTCTCACTCATGTTGTGTCTGTAAATTCTTCCCAATATGTAGCATCTATGTATCATGATCTGCTTAAACCTCTGGGAATTAATAAACCTTGTCCAGAGTTAGCAGTGAATATACTTAAACCAGATATAGAATGGGCGCAGCAGCAACAACAACGTTTAGGTATCAATGATTCAGGTTATATCCTGGTTTATGGCGGTTCTGGTAAGTTATCTCAAATTAATGGTGCAGATGACAGCTACCCTGTTGCTAATTGGCAACAAATTATTCAAGATTGTCAACAAAAACAGCCAGATTTACCAGTTCTAGTGATTAAAGAAACTGAGGATGAACCATTTGTATCATCTCTGGTCAGATCCTGTCCGGGTATTAAGGTTATTGCCACTGATGATATTCGTAAATTAACAGCCATTATTGGTGGTGCTAGTTTGATGTTAACTATCAACGGCGCGCCATTACAATTGGCTGTCGCTGTACAAACATACACAATTGCCCTTCTGGGTTCTGTAGATCCTGGTAGATTATTACCTACAAGTGATAAGTTCGTAGCTATTAAATCTATGACGGGCAAAACTGCGGATATTGCACCTGTAACCGTGCTGGAAAAAATTTGGGGAGGTTGAACTCATAATTACTAATTCGTAATTCGTAGCGTGCTGTAGGCTCTATTACGAATTACAAATTACTTTTTTCAATCATTTCAAAAAATCCATCTTCTAATTCATAACCTAAAATTTGTGCGAGAGATTTCAATCTAAATTGAGTGGGTATATTTTGCTGTTTTAACCAATCGCTCAAAATAAAAATTTTGTGCATCAAAAATATTTCTAAGGCTTCTGGGTTGTAGAGAATGCCTTCTTTTGAACTAAATTGATGAGGTACTAACATGGCTGCATAACGGGCTAATTCCCCTGATTTCCAGTCTAGTAAAAATGGCAACCACGGATACTTGGCATCTAAACGCACAAACCACAATCTTACCTCTGGAATTTCTGAAAGTTCCCTGGGATCATTGGCTTCCCGTGTATAGTTAATTTCAAAGCTTAGTTGCTGTTCCTGGGATGTAACAGATTTTTCTTGCAGCAGTGGTTCAATTACCTCTAATGCAGGTGACAAATCTAGGTTATGAATAAAGTTGCTATTGAGGCTGATTGTGATTGTCATTGACTTTTTGGCAGCTTTTCTAGATGACTCAACAGTAGGATTGACAATACACAGTAGCAGTTTTTAGCTCTTGATGCTACTACTTTACCCTGGACATTTAGAGTATTTTTAAGCTAAAGTTGTAATGAGTTTGTTTTAGAGTTGAAATCTCATACAGCAACTATCTATCAAAATCAAACTTTCTCAAACCTGTGATTGCTACATCATTTAACGTCAATAACACAGGTGCAAGCAAAAAGTTTGTATGTAACATCCTTGCATATAAAAATCAGTAATCGTCATTTTCCTATAGTTAAAATTGAAATATGCAAAAGCCAGCTATTTCTAAAAAAGTAATTCGTTCTCTAGAAGATGCTCTAGATAGATGTCAAATGCTTGGGATGCGTGTGAGTCGCCAGCGCCGATTTATACTAGAATTACTTTGGCAAGCCAATGAACATCTTTCAGCCAGAGAAATTTATGACCGCTTAAACCAACAAGGTAAAGAGATTGGTCATACATCTGTTTATCAAAATCTAGATGCACTATCTAGTCAAGGGATAATTGAATGTATTGAACATTGTGATGGGCGTTTATACGGAAATATTAGTGATGCTCATAGTCACCTTAACTGCTTAGATACAAATCAAATTTTAGATGTGTATGTAGAATTACCAAAGGATATAATTGAGCAAGTAGAAGCACAAACAGGTGTGAAAATTAGTGGTTACACCATCAACTTTTTTGGACACCGGAACTTAATACCTGATTAATGTTCTACATTGTTATTGTTGATAGATTAAAGTGACAAAAAAAGGTAAAAATGGGGATGACTCAGCTAGGGATAACCAGATTTTTGTGGCTGAGAATAAAGTCTACCTGTATTTGACCTAACTATGAGCGATCGCCCTTTACCTTTACAATTACTGTTAATTGACCCAGATCCCATTTTCCGTTTAGGATTAAGGGTAGCTCTAGAAACAATTCCCCATTTTCAAATATTAGCTGATGTCCCCACAGATACGGCAGCTTTGCAGGTTTTAGCGGAAATTTCTCCACCTGATCAAAACCCAGTTAATTTAATCATTTTAGAATTAGGAAATGGTATTTCTAGCGAATCTCAGCAGCTAGGATTGCAATTTTGTAGACAACTAAAAGCTATATATCCCCAAATACCTATTTTATTGTTGAGTGCAATATCCAAACCAGAAATATTATCAACTGCTCAAAGCATTGGTGTTAATGGTTATTGTCTTAAAGGTACATCTATTTCTGACTTAATTCCTATTATTACAGAAATAGCCAATGGTGGTTTTTACTGGTTAGAAATGCCAGGAATAGATTCTTATTTATCTCGTTTACCCTTTGTAAAACTGCGAAATAATATCCGTTTATCAGGAGTTGAATATATTGATAAATCGCTCACTTCTGTGACATCTAAATTAAAAATTCCCGGACTACCAATATTAGATAAAGCTCTTTTAGCAGGACAAAGAAGAGAACTCTTAGCAGCACGTTGGTTAGTTAATCATTTATTAGTTACACCAGAGGAAAAACAACCCAAACAAATATCTAAATCACCTACTCCACCTACTTCTTATCTTCAGAATAGTATTATTCAAACAGAACCACAACAGATACAAACTATTATCCCACCTTTACTAACTCCGAAAGCAATACAATCTACATTATTGACAGCTTGTATTAATAAACTGCAATTTTCACTAGAAAATCTCACAGATGTACCATTAGAGATTGATATTCTGCGGGAAGACAAAAAAAGAGAATTACTATATATTATCATTCAAAAACTATCTCAACAATTAGAAGAAATTAGAGATTCACAATTGATAAATCAGCAATTATCTGAATTAAGAACTAAAACTCTTAATTATGTATGGAAGTCAACCCTGAAAGATTTTTATGGTAAAGTTTTGCCTCTAAATATAGGTGGAATAAATATAGAAGTCGTTGATTTCTTATTAAATAACTCTACAAATGTAGAAACTGAAATTCTTAATAAAATTCCCTTGATTGAAGACTTATTTTCCTATCTGCTTTTACAAACAGATTTATATGTTGATAATAAATTATCTCCAGCAGGTAGCGAAACAGCAAATTCTCAAGCATCAATGATTCTAGAAAATTTAATCATTCAAGTTGCTAATGGTGTTTTACAACCACTGTTAAATTTTTTGGCAGATGTAGAAACTATTAAACAAACTTTCTATGATCAACATTTGATTTCCACAAGAGAAATTGAAAGATTTAGAAATAATTTATCTTGGAAATACAGGTTAAATAATTATGTAAATGAACCCCAGGCAATTTTTGAAAGTCGTTATGAACTATTTGTATTTGCACCTCGTGGTATTGCTAAAATCTCCGTTTATTCACCCCGCAACCAGGAGTTAGCACAACTCTCTGGTATTCCTTTAACGGTGACATTAATCTTAGAATTTAGGGATGCGATCGCACCTCGTGTACAATCTTTAGTATCATTTGCAGGTAGTGGTATTGTTTTTATCCTCACCCAAATAATTGGTAAAGGTTTAGGTTTAGTTGCTCGTGGTATTCTCCAAGGTATTGGTAGTGTTTCTTTCACAGACAAAAACTCTAAACGCAATCATCAAAGAAATAAATAATGTCTGTTGTCAAAATTTTTAAAGCTTAATGCTGACTGCAAGATCACAAATTCCAGTCTCTTCTAAGATGAAAGAAACTTTGTAAAAACTCTTGTAAATTATGATTTTGATGCAGTTTTTGTTGACTCCATTCTCTTGCAGTTTGTTCTAAAATTTCTGCATAACTAGGATAAACAACAGCTAATTTTCCTAAATTTTCAATTTTCAGATTTTTAGACATTGCCAAAGAAATTAAATTTATTAATTCTCCCGCTGCTGCACCTAATATAGAACATCCTAAAATTTTACCATTTTTTAAAACTATTAATTTACAAATACCTGTAATTTCATTTTTAATTTGTGCTGCTGTTAATGTTTTAAAATAGTTTTTAAAAACTAAAACTTCCTTTGTTCCATATCGGTGTTTAGCTTGTCGTTCTGTTAAACCTACTTGTGCTACTGTTGATTGAGAATTTATTACCCAAGGAAGATCAGAATAATTGACTGTATTTCTATTAAAAAATAGCGCATTTTTGACGGCAATTTTAGCTTCATAATTAGCAATATTCGGAATATCATAACCACCAATTACATCACCACAGGCATAAATTCGCTGATTTGTAGTTTGCAGTTTTTTATTAATAACTAAACGGTGTGGATACCATTTAACTCCTGCTGCTGCTAAATTCAAATCTTCTATATTTGGTTGTTGTCCAGTTGCTACTAAAATTTCATCTGTTTCAATTGCTTTATTTCCAGCTTGTAACCATTTTTTATTTTCTATTTTTCTGACTTGAGAAATATTTATTTTATTGAAAACTCTGATACCATCAGCTTCTAATTCTGCTATTAATAATTGTCCTATTTCTGGTTCAAGATGAGATAAAAAACTTGGATGATTCAATATTAAATTGATGCTACAACCCAAGTGGGCTAAAGTTTGGGCTATTTCAATACTTTGGGGTAAACCACCAATAATTACCCAATTTTTGGGTAGATTTGATTTTTCTAAAGATTGCCAAATATTAGCTAATGTCAGATAACCTGTATTTTGTAAACCTTCAATGTTAGGAATATTTGGACAAGAACCACAAGCGAGTATATAACTACGTCCCTTTAAAATTCGGTTATTAACTACAAAGTTTAGCTTTTTGGAAGTTTGAAATTTTCCCTTACCAATAATTACATCAACTCCTTGAGTAGCTAAGTTAGTGAGGGAATTAACTTGGTTGAAATTTGCAGTTATATTTTGAGCATACAATATTGCTTGTTGATCAGAATAATTGCAGCTATTTGAATGTATTTTTGGTGTTTGTAATTTATTGGTTAGTTCTGTATTTTCTGTATGGTTAATAATACCAATATTTGCTATTTCTAAACATTGCCGAGAGATTTTACTGAGTTCTCTAAGTACGTAATTATGATTCAACTCATAATTAACTTGAGGCTGTACTAAGGCAACTTTAGCCTGTAGTTGGATAGCTTCTAAAGCCGCTTTGTAGCCGGCAAGATCACCACCAATTATGACGATATCGTAGTCATTAGTCATTGGGTATTAGTCATTGGGTATTAGGCATTGGGTATTAGGCATTGGGTTATCAACCTCCTTTGCTTTTTACCTTTTCTCATCAATCACCAGTTTACTGTTAACTGATAACTGATTGCAGGGCTGTTATTAAACGTTGGTTATCAGCTTCAGAACGGACTGCAACGCGGAAGTAGCGATCGCCTAATTCTTTAAAGCTTTGACAATCACGAATGAGAATTTGATCTTGTTGGAGTAATTTCATTTGTAACTCAGAAGTAGAGTGTTGAGATTCCACCAGTAAGTAGTTAACCGAGCCTTCTAGGGGTCTTAACCCATTAATTGATGATAAACCTTGAAATAGTAGGTTGCGTGCCTGTGGTAGCCATTTCCAGGTGAGTTGTTGAAATTTAGTATCTTGTAATGCGGCGATCGCAGCGGCTTCAGCTAAAGTATTTACAGGCCAAGGATCTCGCCAAGATTGCCATTTCGCTAGACGTTCAGGATGTGCGATCGCATATCCCAACCTTAAACCTGGTAAACTATAAAACTTTGTTAACGATCTCAATATTACTAAATTCTCATATTCCTGCACTAATTCTATCAAACTTTGTTCCTGTTCAGGAGGCAGAAAATCCATAAACGCCTCATCCACCACCACCAAAGCAAAATCTTTCAGGTAAGGCAGAATTTCATCCCGTAAAAATAGTTTCCCGGTAGGGTTATGAGGGTTATTTAGTAGCAGTCCATAATCTGAGGATGGGGAGAGAGGGAGAGAGGGAGAGCGGGGGAGAGGGGGTGAATAGTAATTTTTCATGACTCCTGACTCCTGACTCCTGACTCCTACCTGTAAACTAACAGGAAACTCCAGAACTTTGGCATCATAAGCCGCAAGAGTGCGGTAGTAATCGCCAAAGGCTGGAGTCAGTAAAACAGTAGCCGTTAGTTGTGCTAATTCCCTACCCAATAGAGTTAGTAATTCCGCAGAACCATTACCCGGCAAAATCCACTCCGGGGATAGATGATGAAAGCGACCCAGAGCGAGTTTTAACTCTCCATAATCTGGGTCGGGATAGTGTTGAATATTGCCCAGTTGGGAGGCGATTGCAGCAATAACACTGTTTGGCGGTCCCAACGGGCTGATGCTGGCAGAAAAATCAACAATGGCATCACGAGGACAGCCAGCTAACGCTGCTGCCCAAGCTAAATTCCCCCCATGTGCTTTTTGCCTCATCAAAAATGGATTTCCTAAAACAGAAACTACTCTTTTGGCTCTTTTGGCTCTTTTGGGGGTGCTACCCTTTCTCTAAATAGTTTCCCAGCAGAGAAGGCAGGAACTTTGGTAGCTGGGATTTCCATTTTTTCATTGGTTTTGGGGTTGCGACCTTCACGAGCTTTCCGTTCCCGTGATTCAAAAGAACCAAACCCTACGAGAGTAACTTTATCCCCAGAAGAAACCGCTTCGATAATGGTTTCTAAAGCAGCAGTTAAAACAGCGTCTGCTTGTTTTTTAGTCACAGTAGCCTTTTCAGCCACCGCATCAATTAATTCACCCTTGTTCATATCAAACTCCTTGATGTTTACTGGAGATTATTTTCAAGATGTACTCTGTCGCATCTTTACTGAAATCTCTGTTAGCAGAACTACAAAAATCGTCCTTCAAGAGTATTTACACTCAAAACCGCTGTAAATCAGATTGGCTCGACTTTTCAATGAATCATTCTAAGGTGTTGTAGCCAGAAGTGGATAGATGAAAGCATTAATTTATATAGATTTCTGAATATATTGTATTATTTGCTGCATTGTTGCCCTGGAAACAACCTATTTTTAGGCATAAATACTTACTGAGTGTTGGGGACATATCAAGTCAAAAATCAAAGTTAGCGACAGGGGATAAAGATTATTTTTGTCTTGAGATTAAAATGGTACTAATGTTTTGAGATTATGACTCAAAAAATATTATGTGACAACAATACCTCTAAGATACAAGGTTGGGTGCAAAGAAAGCGCAACCCAACGCATCTGTTGGGTTATGGCTAACGCTACGCTCTGCGAATATGCTGATTGCTACGCAACGCTTCACTATTAGATAAATTTGGTAATTGGTAGTTGATAATCATCTATTCCCTATTCCCCATAAACTGTCACCTGTCACCTGTCACCTAACTTACTCCTGGGTCGCAACAGTTAAAACCTGTGGAGGAGAAGCATCAGGAGGGTACAGAAAATCAACTTCCACCCAAGAATTATCCCCAGGTTTCATATTTAATGACACCAAAGGTTCTCCTGGTTCACCTCTTTTTTGTACTAAATGCACAAACCTAGTCGCCGGTTTACCTTGATCATCCCGATAACGTACTCGCACAGTTCCCCTAAAGAAAACCTGACGTGCAGGAGTTGTAAAAAATCGTAAACCTGATTTTGTTAACTCATTTTCCTTAATAGGAGTTTGCACAGATATAGTGACATTTTTTGACTTTTGAGAATTGTTTAACAAAGGCAACCTTAAACTATATTGAATGCCATAATTACCATGGGCAAAATAAGCCGTATCAGGATAACGGACTAACATCGGTGCAGTTTGAATTTGACCTGTGCCAAAAGTTCCCCCATGTAAAGAACTTAAAGGATAAGAAAAAGCCTTACCAGGTTCAGGAATAGTTAAATATCTACTCTTAGAATTATCCGTTAAAAGCGATCGCCATTGAGAACCACGTGCAACACCGGCAACTCGTCCATAAATTGCAGGTTTACCATTTCCCTCTATGGGAGTCGGAGTTTTATCTCTCGGTGTTGATAATTCACCATTATTTAATAAACCTTCCCACTCCGCTAAATTTGGCGCACGTTCACTACCATCAGCGTTTATCTGTGCAAACATCGCTAAACTAGCAGCATACACAGTTCCATCACTCCGCAAACGCATATATGTAGAACGACCATTTAACGGTGGTGTTAATTCTCGTACGGGAATAGGTAAGTTTAATAACATTCGACTTTCCCCAGGGGGAATACTAATATAAGCAGGGAAAATATCTTGTCTTCTCCCTCTTAAAATATCAGACATCACCCGACTACCAGGACCTGCAAACACCAAACCCGAATCATTAGGAACAAAAGAATCTAATTGCACAAAAGGTGCATCTGGCTGACTTAAATAGCTTGCTCCTTGTAATATATTTACCTGCACAGGTTTATCCCCAGGGTTATGTAAAATTACCCCGTGGTAAAGAGAACGTAAATTTTCCGGTGGATCAGCTTTAGCAACATGATGGGAAAAAACATCAAACCGTCCCCGAAACGGAAAGTTTAAATGTGCAGTTGGTACTTTTTTATCATTTCCGGGAAAGGTAGAAAGTAAAATTCCTTCCTTTAATACCAACTCTGGACTATTGCTATTAAATACTGGTACACTATCCAACCTTCCTGGTAACATCCGCACCTCTTGAGGTTGTACTACCTCTGCAGGTGGTGTAGTTGGAGTTGCTTGAGCGAGAGTTAAACCGAGTAATACTGGCAACATAATACAGAGAAAAGTTTTTCTAAAAATACCCTAAAAAGACGCTGACAACTTTAGATAAGTGCCAATTGATTAATGATCAAAACAAAATCAGCAAGAATGTCCATCAAATTTTCTTGATTCAAAATTGGGACAAGGAATGGGTAATTGAGATTGACTCAAGTAGTCCAACACCGAATAATAAAGACCTTCACAGACAAACTTACCACAGTCATAGCTAATATCAACTGCTGCCGTACCAACTAATAATTGTTCAACATTAACAATTGTTTGCAAAGTTTTTTGCCCAAAATTTTCGGGACAATTTTTAGATGTCATAACCGTAGAGGTTACAGATATGCTACTAGCTATAACTTCTACACTTAAATTTTCATAACTAGCAGCCATACCGCAACAGATAACATAATCAGGTTGGAGTTGATTAATTTTGGTAATGACTAGAGAACTAGCAACCTCAACATCTACAGGAAGTCGGCGCAAAAAAATTAAGTCATCAGAGCTATCGGCCATTTTGGCTAATTCGAGTAACAAGTCATCAGAAGAATTTGACTGTTGTTCACTTAGCCAAGTGTCAAAAGAAGTTAATAATATTTTTTTCTGCATAACAAATATTATTTAGAATTAGAATATATATTAGAAATAGCTTGCCAATACTGCTAAGTTAACAATCTTTAATTTTCCATTTGCCTGGAGAAAAGATTAAAGGGTGAAGTTGAAAGAAATTTTTTCTGACCTTTTCCCCCTTAACCGAGAAGTGTTGAATTCCTTCCCCCATTAATTTACAAGGAGTAGGTAAATGCCAGTGATTGCAGTCATAGATTACGAAATGGGAAATTTGCACTCAGTTTGCAAAGGTTTAGAAAAAGCTGGGGCAACTCCTAATGTCACTTATTCTGCTAGAGAGATAGAACAAGCAGATGCGGTAGTTTTGCCAGGAGTTGGATCTTTTGATCCTGCCATGCAACATTTGCGATCGCGTGGTTTAGAACAACCTATCAAAGATGTTATCGCCTCTGGTAAACCCTTTTTAGGTATTTGTCTAGGACTGCAAATTTTATTTGAATCTAGCGCCGAAGGAACTCAACCAGGTTTAGGAATTATCCGAGGAAAAGTCAAACGCTTTCGTCCTGAAGCTGGTATTGCTATTCCCCAGATGGGTTGGAATCAACTCCAACTAACTCAAGCAAAGAGCATTTTGTGGGAACATTTACCCCCTAATCCTTGGGTTTATTTTGTCCATTCCTATTATGTTGACCCTATTGAGCCAAAAGTGAAAGCAGCTACAGTCAATCATGGTAGTCAAAACGTCACAGCGGCGATCGCCCAAGATAATCTGATGGCAGTTCAATTCCATCCCGAAAAATCTTCTAACATTGGATTGCAAATTCTATCTAATTTTGTGGCTCAAGTTCGTGAAAAAATCCCGGCTTAATAAAAATTTGCACTTTTTCAGTGGTCAACAGAAAAAGACAAAAAGTTATTTACCTATTCCTCATGTCTAATAACTAATGACTAATAACTAATGACCAAAAACAAATGAGTCTGAGAATTTACGGGAATCGGCTGCTAAAAACTTTGCCAGGACAAGAAACTAGACCCACCAGCGCCAGGGTCAGAGAAGCAGTTTTTAATATATGGCAAGGAGAAATAGATAGTTGTCACTGGTTAGATTTATGTACAGGTAGTGGCTCAATGGGTGCAGAAGCATTGTGTAGGGGAGCAAATTTAGTAATAGGAATAGAACAATCAAATCGAGCCTGTGCCATCATCCAAGAAAACTGGCAACAATTAGCTAAACAAAATCAAAAATTTCAAATACTGAGGGGAAATGTACTTCAGCAATTAAAAAAATTATCAAATCAAAAATTTGACAAAATTTATTTTGATCCACCTTACGCCAGTGATTTATATCAACCTGTTTTAGAAGCGATCGCTAACTATCAACTCTTAAATATTCACGGAGAAATAGCTGTAGAACATAGCCCCAACTTCACAACCCCAACCATCACCAATTGGGAAATTAGCCGCCAGAAAACCTACGGTAAAACAGCACTCACCTTTTATAAAAACACAGAAATAGAAACAAGCGAGTAATGGGGCATTAGTTTTAATAACATCCCCATCACTCAAAAATCAGCCTTCAGCCTTAACCACCCAACTCAGTAGGGCGTTTGTATTGCTTATAAGCAGCATAGAAAAGTCCGCTCAGGGTAACAAAAATTAGACCCAGAACAATACCAGACAGTAGGGGTTCAACCACTGTAAATCTCCTCTTTACAAATATTCAGAATTAGTTCCTGTTTTTGATTTTACCAAAAATCGTATCAATCCAGTGCCATACCTTGTTTTCAGAATCTAAATACTATCTAAAATTTTCATCTCTGCTTGCAGGGACAATCAAGAAATTTTAAGCTATGTGTAGGAAATGATAAAGTTTCTTGTACACCTAGACTGTGAAAGTAAACCCTTTGGATAAGCAGCTTAACAAACCGGAAACATTAACTCAATGGATCGCCTTATCGGTTTTAGCCATACTCATAACCATACCCTTGACTGTTCTGGGTGTTGAGATGGTTCAATCCTCCGATCCTTACATTAAAAATGTCATCTCACTGCGAGGCAACCCTGTCCAGGGAAAAGCCATCTTTCTCATCAACTGTGCTGGTTGTCACGGTTCAGAAGCAGATGGATTTGTCGGACCGAGTCTACAAGAAGTCTCCAAGCATAAATCTCGATACGGTTTGATCAACCAAGTAATCAGCGGTAAAACACCACCCATGCCTAAATTTCAGCCTAAACCCCAAGAAATGGCAGATTTATTAAGTTATTTGCAAAGTTTATAAAAATGTGTAGAGCCAGAAATATTTGTAAATTCTATCTAGAAATAAATTTTTTTATAAATTTTCGTATAAATTTTCCTTAATCCAATTCCTAAAATTACGCATTGTCTGACTTCTGCCAATAGTTAAACATTGCTGCACATACTCATTGACTAATTCCACAATCGGAATATTCGGAAAATTAGGACTAGATGAAGATTTTACATACTTCCCTTCCTGTAACAAAAAAATCTCTAAACCTTGTTGTTTATATCGCCAAAGTTCAGGAACTCCCAAAATCTGATAATTATCAAATGTAGTGCGAGAAGTAATATCAATTTCAATCGCTAAATCTGGCGGCGGATCTATACTTAAATCAATCCGATTTTTACCAATTACAGCCGCTTGATTTTGAATGTAAAAACTTGTATCCGGTTCTACAGCTTGCCTCATTCTCTCATTTTTCAGAGTTGTAGAGCCAAAAGGCTCAAAATCAAAATCGAGTATTTCCAGCAAGATTTTAACCAAATCACCAACGATTTCTTTATCTTTTTCGTGTTCTGGTAAAGGAACCATAATTTCTAACCAACCATCACTATAAGAAATACGCGCAGCACGCTTTTCCCCCATTTCTTCTAAAATATTTTCTAGTTGCTGCCAACTAATATCTCTAAGTAACATTTGTTGGCCTGGATGAACAATAATTTGTTGCAATTCTAACAACATATTACCTCTGATTAATTCATAACGAAGGCAGGAGGCAGAAGGCAGAAGGCAGGAGGGAATTTTTTAAACGAGGATTTATACCCCGCTTCAAAAACTTTTCGCCTTCAAAGGCAAGGTTTTAGAACCAATTGTTTCGATTATTATTTATTTTTTACTCTGTCACACTGCTCACAATCACAATTTTAACTTGAACATACTCAAAGTCCCGAAATTAGTTAAAATCAACATCACAGAACAGTCAAACAGGAGAAACCGGGCGTGCCTACCCTTGGTGTTAATATTGACCATATCGCTACTATCCGCCAAGCTAGAAGGACAGTAGAACCAGATCCCATTGCCGCCGCAGTATTAGCAGAACTAGCTGGTGCAGACGGAATTACAGCCCATCTAAGAGAAGATAGAAGACATATACAAGATCGAGATGTGCGGTTATTACGGCAAACGGTAAGAACTCACTTAAACTTAGAAATGGCTGCTACTGATGAAATGTTAGCGATCGCCCTAGATATAAAACCCGACTATGTAACCTTAGTCCCAGAAAAAAGGGAAGAAATCACCACAGAAGGCGGATTAGATATTGTTGGCCAAATTGTTAGAATAGGGGAAATAGTTGATAAACTGCAAAATGCGGGCATTCCCGTGAGTTTATTTATTGATGCTGAACCAGCACAAATCGAGGCCTCTGTCAAGGTGCAAGCGAAGTTTATTGAACTGCACACAGGAAAATATGCCGAAGCCAAAGATGAAACAACCAAGCAGCAAGAACTAAATTTATTGGCACAGGGATGCGAACAAGCCATTAAATCAGGGTTGCGAATTAATGCTGGACATGGACTCACCTACTGGAATGTTCACCCAGTAGCCGCACTTCCAGGCATGGAAGAGTTAAATATAGGTCATACTATCATCAGCAGGGCAGCCCTAGTTGGTATAGAAAGGGCAGTCCGAGAGATGAAAGAAGCAATGAAAGGTAATGGGTAATTGGTAATGGGTAAAAATTCTTAATTACGAATTACGAATTATTAGAGGGATTGTCGCTGCGTAAATTCTGGAAAACCTCAAGTCAAATTCTTAACTAGAATAATTTTATGACTTCCGCACAGCCTAACAATCTACCTCTTTGGGTACAGGACAGAGATACCGTAATTGAGTATAGTCAACACGCCCAATGGCGTTATCAAGAATCCCCAGATTATAATCGTTCTAAGGAAAATCTGGCTAAAGAAAGTACCCGCAACCACGTCGAAGGTACACTAGAAGCGATCGTCCAGAACTTAGTGAGAACCTTTGAAATGGAGGTATCTTTTAAAAGTAACCCCCAACAATGGTTATCCGTAGTGAATGATCAATTCCGGATCAGTACCAACGGAGGTAAAGAGTACACAGCAGCAGACCTATCAGCCCAAGGTACTTATAACCTATTTATGGCTGACTCTGAACATTACAAAGCTTCCGAAGAAAATTTTGAATCATCAGCTAAACTTTTCCATAGTACCTTTCCTCAAGGTTTTCCCTGGGAAGTGCTAGAAGTTTATTCAGGCCCACCAGTAGTTACATTTAAATGGCGACACTGGGGACATTTCCGGGGTCAATATAAAGACTTTGCACCCACAGGAGAGACCATAGAAATTATTGGGATGACCATAGCGAATGTTACCGATGATTTAAAAATCATCTCCTTGGAACACTATTTTGACAACAACCTGTTTATAGAGAAACTAACAGCAGGGGGAAAACTAGCAGACAGTAACAATAGTGGCGACAGTGAAACTAAAAGTGGCGGTTGTCCCTTTGGTTCTTGGTTTAAGGGATTAAAGAAAAGTTAACGGCTTAGGGTACAGAATTCCAACTGTACCCTATAAATACTATAAATATTAGATAGAACTCAAGGATGAAAATGCAAACATACTACTACGTTTTGGCTAGTCACCACTTCTTACTAGAAGAAGAACCCTTAGAGGAAGTCCTCAAAGAACGTACCCGCAACTACCACGAACAAGAAAAAGAGATAGATTTTTGGTTGGTGAGAAACCCAGCTTTTCTGGAAGCGCCGGAAATGGCAGCCAATAAAGCTAAGTGTCCTAAACCTCCAGTCGCAATTATTTCTACAAATTCTCAATTTATTACTTGGCTAAAATTACGCCTGGAGTATGTGATTACTGGAGAATTTAACGCTCCCTCGGCAACAATTCCCGATCCTTTGGCATCTTTAACTGCTGTTTCTTAAAGTAGTATTTCTGTAAGCATTTAAGCTTAGTGCTAGATGCTTACAAAATCCCATATAAACAATATATACATATACCAGGTAGCCAATGTTTTTACCAAAAGTAAATTTTTTACCAAGTGCTTTATCATTAATCAAAGCCGCTCTTGCTGTGAGTATTATCCCTATAGTTGCTGGTATTAATCCTGCTTTATCTCAACCGACTATTTCTCCTTGTCAAGCTCCCAGTTCTGGAGAATATTTGTTATTAGTTGTTAGTCCTACCGTGACTAAACAACAACAGTTACGTAGTGCTTTACCATCTGATTTGAAGACTGTTACCTGTAAATATTTTAATGAGACGGTCACAAGGGTAGGTGGTTTTAATAAGGTTGATGATGCTAACCGCTGGGCAAGATACATTAATAATGTTGTTGGTTTGTCTGCTATTATTACAACTCGACCAGCATCAACAACGGTAACACCAGCAGTAGTTCCATCACCAAATACAAGTCCGGCAATAGTTCCATCAGCAGCATTACCAAATCAGAATATCAGTTATAATCCCAGAGTTTTAGGGGAAGGTTTTGCTGTATTAGTAGATTATTTTAATCGTCCAGAATTAGCAGGTAATTTACAAAAAGTTGTAGGTGGTAATGTAGGTCTGGTTTCCTATGGAGAAAGACCTTACTTGTTAGCTGTTTACACTACGAATCAATCAGAAGCCTACAGGACATTGCAAAAACTCAATGAAAGTGGGTTTTTTGCCCTGTTAGCAGATGGTCGAAAAGTAATGTTATTGCGTTCAGTTGTAAGTTACAAGTGATTGGTGATTGGATGACTAATAACTAATGACTAATAACTAATGACTAATGACTAATAAGCGGCTCTAGCTAACCAGGAAATAGTGACACCTAAAACTGAACCAGCGATAACTTGAACTGGTGTGTGTCCTAGTAGTTCTTTTAAACGGTCTTGAAAAAAATCTGGTTTTTCATGAAATAATTCATCAATCATTTGATTGAGTATGCGAGCTTGTTTACCTGCGGCTTGTCGGACTCCGGCGGCATCGTACATAACGATGATGGCAAAAACCGTAGCTAAGGCAAAATCTGGAGATGCCCAACCTAGAGTTTGTCCAACGCCAAATGCTAAAGCTGTGACTAAAGCTGAGTGAGCGCTGGGCATACCTCCGGTAGTGACTAAGACACGCAGATCCACTTTCCGATTTTTGATGACTTCAAAAATGAGTTTTAATCCTTGAGCAACAAAACAAGCCACAAGTGCAACCAACAGCACTCGGTTGTTAAAAATATCTCCTATGTCCTGCATGATATTGTGATTTAGGTGATGGAATATGGGCAGAGTTGTGTGTCGAGTAACAGTTTTATGAGATCAACAGTTAGGAGTTAGTGATCAAAAATGTTTGGTTATGATTTTGTGACTAAATTTTGGACTTGTGATTTTAAGTTTGAGATTTTTCAATTTAAAATCCAAAATCTACAATCCAAAATCTACAATCCAAAATCTACAAATTTCCCTAGTGATTGCGATTGATGATAAAGTGAGCGATCGCCTGTAAAGGAACTGCTTTTTCTCCAAAACTTGCCAGTTCTGCACAAGCTTCATCAACCAGTTGTTTTGCCTTGACCCGTGATTCTTCAATTCCCCACAAACTGGGATAAGTAACTTTTTGGGCTGTCAGGTCTTTACCTGCGGTTTTACCTAGTTGTTCTTGGGTAGAAGTGATAT
Source organism: Okeanomitos corallinicola TIOX110 (assembly GCF_038050375.1). Classification (NCBI taxonomy): domain Bacteria; kingdom Bacillati; phylum Cyanobacteriota; class Cyanophyceae; order Nostocales; family Aphanizomenonaceae; genus Okeanomitos; species Okeanomitos corallinicola. The sequence continues at coordinate 1,938,769 of NZ_CP150886.1, forward strand.
CAAGAATATCATCAATGATTTGGAATGCCAGACCAATATTTTGAGAATAACGAGTTAATTTTTTTACGTCTTCTGGAGATGCACCAGCAATAATGCCCCCACACAGCACACAAGCCTCTAGCAGGGCGGCGGTTTTGTGGTTATGAATAAAATTCAGGGTTTCTAGGGAAGTGTCTGTTTTACCTTCACATTCCAAATCTACGACTTGACCACCAACTAAACCAGCAGCACCTAAAGCTTTACCGAGTCTAGCTATCACTTGTAAGGTTCTGTGCGGGGGGACATTTTCTGGGGTTTGAGTGGCTACAAACTCAAAGGATAAAGCTAATAAACCATCTCCGGCTAAAATAGCGATATCTTCGCCATATACCTTATGATTTGTCAATTTACCGCGACGATAATCATCATTATCCATTGCTGGTAAATCATCATGAATCAAAGACATAGTGTGCATCATTTCCACTGCACAAGCTGTTGGCATTGCCATTTCAATTGTGCCACCAATCATTTCCGAGGTAGCAAGGCAAAGAATGGGACGTATACGCTTACCTCCTGCTAGGAGAGAGTAGCGCATAGCTTCATAAATTTTCTCTGGATAAACCACAGGAATAGATTGATCCAAAGCAGTATCACAAAGCTGTTTTTGTTCTTTGAGATAGGCAGCGAGATTAAACTGGGCTAGTTCTGATGTTTTTTGAAAATTATCCGTTGCTACCATGCTAAATTTCCTAACATTGTTGATTGATGCTGAATGTGTGTGATAATTTTACGTTGATCTAGGTCGGAAATGCTCACTAGATTTTGGATTTTGGATTTGAGTTAGCTTCCATAAACTCCAAATCTACTCAGTTAGCTGATCAATTATCACTGCTTAGTTACTGTTTGTCTGCAAATAACTGAAGACTGTATTTTGCAGTAAAATAGCAACTGTCATTGGACCGATACCACCAGGAACTGGGGTAATATATTCTGCCACATCAGCAATTGTAGTAAAATCAATATCGCCGATTAAACGACTTTTCCCGTTGCTATCGGTAACGCGGTTTATGCCCACATCTACGACAACAGCCCCTGGTTTGACCATTTCCGCAGTAATTAAGCCAGGAATACCTGCGGCGGCGACGAGAATATCAGCATTTTGGGTAATGGTTTTCAGGTCTTGGGTGCGGGAGTGGGCAATTGTGACTGTGGCATTAGCGGCTAATAACATTAACGCCATAGGCTTACCCACTAAAATACTACGTCCTACTACCACTGCCTGTTTTCCCATCAGGGGAATTTTATATTCTTCTAAAAGTCGCATGACTCCGGCGGGGGTACAACTACGTAAACCTGGTTCATCCCTGACCAATCGCCCTAAGTTAACAGGATGGAGTCCATCAGCGTCTTTATCTGGTGCAATTTTATGTAAAAGGGAAATTGCATCTAAATGTTTAGGTAGGGGCAACTGTACCAAAATTCCGTCTACTCGTTCATCTTGATTAAGTTCCTCAATGACTGCTTCTAGTTCACTTTGGCTAGTTTGGGTGGGAAAATGTCTCCCAAAGGAAGCAATACCCACCTTTGCACAGGCTTTTTCTTTATTTTTCACATAAGCGGCTGAGGCTGGGTTATCACCAACCATCAAAACGGCTAAACCTGGAGGGCGGCCAATTTTGGGTTGTGATGCTGTGATTGTATCAGCTAATTCTTGCTGAATTTTGGCAGCTAAAGCTTTACCATCAAGAATTTTTGCAGTTTCCATTATTTTTGTGAATTGTCAGTAATCTTTTACTGCTGACTATATGTATGAATGATCAAGGACTATTTTCTCAGATTAACTGTGTCAACTGAAGGATAAAGAGTAAAAGGATGATCTAAATCCTTTTTTTTCGAGACAAGGTAGATACTATAAATGGGAAAATGAGGAATTTTGTTACCAGGTTTAAATTAATGTCGGAATTTTTTAAGCAGTTTAATTTTATACAACAAATCCAATTTACTGCCTTGCGGTTATTTTACCAAGGGTTAGCTTTTTTTCTGGTGGTAGGACTTTGGAGTTGTGCTAGTAATGAACCTTCTAATTTAAATTTACCAAGTTTGAAAATTGGTGCTAATGTCACTAAAATTCAGGAAATTAAACCACAAGAAGGTAAGCAAACTACGGTTTATATCCAAGGTAAGGTAGAAAAAATTGCTCCTTTAGTTAAGCAGCAAGCCTATCTCATCGCTGATGCAACTGGGAAAATTTGGGTGGTGACTAATCAAACTCATCTCAAAATGGGACAAGATGTAGTAATCAAAGGTAAAGTAAAATACAAAAGTATTCCTTTGGCTGGGCAAGAGTACGGAGAAGTTTACCTAGAAGAAGAGTAAGATTATGAATCATCCCACAGAACAGGTAGCTATCGCTATTCTTTCCCGCAATAATCAATATTTGATGCAATTGCGAGATAATTTCCCCCATATTGCTCATCCTGGTTGTTGGGGTTTATTTGGTGGACATTTAGAAGCGGATGAACCACCAGAAATAGCCCTAGAACGGGAAATTTTGGAGGAAATAGGCTATCAATTACCGTCTTTTACTAAATTTGGTGTTTACTCTAATATGAAGGTTTTACATCATGTTTTTCATGCACCATTGTTAGTAGGTTTAGACAAATTGATGTTAAATGAAGGCTGGGATATGGGATTATTAACGGCAGCAGATATCCTTCAAGGTGCTTGTTATTCTGCCGTTGCTGGAGAAATACGTCCTTTGGGAGATATACACCATGAAATTATGCTGGATTTTATTTCCAAGCATACTTAAAAACATTATCTTTTTTCTGTGATTATGAATAATCAAATACCACAAGTTGCGATTGTTATTCTGCATCTAAATCATCAATATTTGATGCAGTTAAGAGACAATATTCCTCATATTGCTGCTCCTGGTTGTTGGGGTTTGTTTGGTGGACATTTGGAACTAGATGAAACTCCAGAAATAGCACTGGTAAGAGAAGTTAAAGAGGAAATTAATTATAATATTACCTCGTTTGAAAAATTCGGAATTTATAGTGATGAAAAAATTATTCGTCATGTTTTTCAAGCACCGTTGTTAGTAGGGTTAGAAGAATTGATTTTAAATGAAGGTTGGGATATGGGATTTTTAACATTAGCAGATATTCAAGCAGGTAGTTGTTATTCTCCTATTGCTGGAGAAGTTAGACCTTTGGGAATTCCTCATCAAAAAATTATGTTAGATTTTATTAATGACAAGATTTCTGGATAATTAAACGCAGATAAACGCAGATAAACGCGGATATTTTGGCGAGCAATTTAGTGGTTTTTGAATTTAAGAGATTGTTAATAAATCAAGGTTATGGAAATAAGAAATAAATTACCACGTTGGTTAAGTTTGGGTTTGGCTTTTCCTATCATTATTTTAAATGGTTGGTTATTAATTCAGGTTGTTAAATATTTTCAGCCTTTGGTTAGTGTCGTCGCTATAGCTGTTTTATTATCTTTTGTTTTAAGTTATCCAATTCAATTTTTTCATAATCGGGGAATACCGCGTATTTTAGCAATTGTGGGAGTTTTATTAATCGCAGTAGTTATTTTGGGAGCGATAGGTGTAATTTTAATACCTTTGATTTTTCAACAACTGAATGAATTAGTTAATATTCTCCCCGCTTGGATAGATTCTGGGAAGGAACAATTACAGGCTTTTTTAACTTGGGCAGCTACACAACAAGATTTACCAGTAAATGTAGCAGGAATAGCTACTCAATTGTTAGAAAAAATATCTAATCAATTTCAATCTTTTACAGGTAAAATATTGGGGTTGGCTTTTGATACGATTGGGTTTTTATTAAATTTGATTTTAGCTTTGATTTTAACCATCTATTTAATTTTGAATGGTGAAAATTTGTGGGATGGTATTTACCAATGGTTTCCTGTTCACATTGGTAAAAAAGTTAGAGAATTACTCAGAGAAGATTTTCAAAATTATTTTATTGGCCAAATCACTTTAGGTTCTATTTTAGCTGTCTCTGTGACTTTAGCATTTGTGGCGTTACGAATACCTCTAGCTTTATTATTTGGAATTGCGATTGGGTTTTTCTCTCTTTTCCCTTTTGGTACGGGAATAGGTATTGGTATTGTCAGTTTGTTGGTGACTTTAGAGAACTTTTGGGAAGGTGTGGAAGTAGCAGCTATTGCAGTAACACTTGACCAAATTAACGCGAATATTATTGCACCAAGATTGTTAGGAAATTTGACTGGGTTAAATCCGGTTTGGGTGGTAATTTCTTTGTTAATTGGGGCAAAATTGGGTGGTGTTTTGGGTTTGTTGGTAGCGATTCCTATTGCTAGTTTTATTAAGGATATTACTGATAGTTGGAAAGCGGGTGAGTTGAGGAAGGTTGAGGATGTTGATGGGAGTGTGGGTGAAATTAAAGAAGGTTTAGAGGTGAGGTGATGCGCTACACCCGCAAGGAGATAAATTTCCTTGCTAATAGCTCAAGTAGGTTAAAACTTACTATTTTTAAAGGAAATTGAAAATATATAATTAATGTTAAAATCTATAATTTAGGGAAATAGAAATAGTCGGTTTTAACCGACTTCATCTATGAGACAGGGAATTTATTCCCTGGCTGGGAATTACCATGATTGATGGTATCATTTGAATAATTGATTGCTGTTTTTTGACATCTAGGACGATGTGCTTGAGATAAATCTAAATGTTCAATGGTATTTTCATCATTGTCAAATTTAGTATCAAATTCTGCTGCTTGTATATAATTACTAAATTCACCTAACTTCAATTTATCTAATTATTTCACTTATCAGAAAACCTTAGTAGGAATAGATAAATATTCATCAGGTTGTTGATGATTTTGATAGATGTCAAAAAAATACTGTTCAATTTTCTTCAAAATTTTGGCATCATAATAAATCATGCCACAATCAAGACAAATTTGCACCGGAGTATTAGGAACTAATAAATATTGTCCTTGATGGCGATATAAATAATCAATTTGACGTTGTTCATAATGGGGACTTCCGCAAAAGTTACATTTGATTTCACGCATTAGTTTATCCTCTGGTGTTAGGGTTAATAAATTTGGGAGGTTTGGGAATATAAATTGTAAATTGTTTGGATAAACTTGATTAAACATTTCTTAAAAACACAGATGGTTCAACATGAAAGAAATCACTAATTTTCTCGATGTGTTCAATGGTGAGGAGTTGTTTTCCTGCTATCACATCAGACAATATAGTTTCATTTTCAAAAATTGATATTAAATCGGTAGATTGTAAATTCAATTCTGCCATTAATACTTTCAATAATTCTACCCCATAAATATCACGAATGGGATAATTTTGATCCTCATATTCAGATACAACTAATCCCAATAAATGTAGATAATCTCGTTCATCAGGAGTTAAATTTCCTTGGTCTAATAATTCATCAATGATATTTTGAGTTCTGTTTAATTCTTCTTCAGATGTGATTTTTCTGGGTGGGAAAGAGGTAATTAATTCTAAGTAGGTTTTAGGTGTACCAAGGGTCTTGTTTCCAGTTTTGTTTATCATATTCTGCATGGGTAAGGATATGGCGAATATACACTTCTTGATATTGATAGTCTACTAATGCAATTAGTCGGTAATTATTACCACTAATATTAAAAACTGTAAAATTACCAACTAAATCAGCAGATGGAAATACTTGACGTAATTGAACAAAATTTTCCCATTTAGCTTTACTAACAATTTTATACCATGTTTCTAAGTTTGATTCAGCTTTTGGATGTTGTTGAGAAAATTCTTTTATTCTTTTTTTGCTGATAATGTGCATATTATTACTCATCCATTAAATCAGCAATTAGGCGATCATAAATATCTTGCCACAGGGTTAAATGTTGTCGAAAGTTGAGAATGACAGCGATTTTTTGACCTTGACTATCAGTTAAAAACTGAATATTTTCCAGTTCAGGATATTTATTAATGACTGTTTCCCAAAGTGTTTGATGGGGTTGTAAGTCTATAAATACTCCTGTTCTTTGATTTTGTTGGTCTGTTAAAAATTGAATACTTTGTAATTGAGGTAAGTTATTATTTTGATATTTTTGATAATATTTACCTCTGACTCCTGTACTGAAATCATATTCTTCTAGCAACATTAAGCAATTTTCTGATAAACAACATTAATCTTTGATTGAGATGTTTCTGTTTCTTGAGTATCGAATAAATTAGCGTCAACTTCAATATAATCATGGAAAAGATTAACAGGTAACAATTCTGTAACTCCTAAAATATCTACAGAATAACCATCCCTGATAAAAATAGTAATAATTTCTTGACTATCTTGAAATAAAGTAGCTTCTAAATCTATAATTTGTCCTTCTTCTTGCAAAAGTTGTAAAAAATCTGAAGCAGAAATTGTGATATTTTCTTGATTATTTAAAATAGATGTTAAATTATTTCCTAATAATCCTGTTGCATCTATTTCAGTAATCAGCCATTGTAATTCAGTATAAGTTTTAGCTAGATGATCAACAATGATATAAACGCTATTTTCTATTTTTTCTTCTGGTTGAATAACTAGGGTAAAAGCCGATTTTTGGAGGTTACTCATAGAGGTTGTGGTTGTTTACTACGGTTGGGAATACCACCTGTGATATTAGCAATCCAAAGATGTTGATGAGGCGGTGGTAAATGATCCGGGCGGGGTGTACCATTAGGATAGGTAGGACTGGTAAAGTCTATATCTCGCACTGGTTGACCATTAGTATCAAATTCTCTAGCTTGATAAATTCTTTGATGGTAGTGATCCCATCTTAATCTGGAATGGGCTGATTGTGCTAAAGGATCGGCTATAGGTTCACCAAATCTAGGAGGTCTTTGACTTTGATAAACTGGTGTTCCATCCGCATATCTGGAATGGATTTTTTCAGACACTAATTAGAGACTCCTGAAAGTTATGTGTTTTATTATAAATATTGCACATTTTGAGCTAATTTAAACGCCCCAATTGTTTTAATAAATTATTGCGATTATTGATTGCTAATTTAAACCTATGTTTAATACTAATTGCCTTTTCATAACATTTTAGTGCTTCTTCGTATTTTTGTAGTTTTTCTAGGGAAATACCCCGGTTATTCCAAGAATAATGATAGTTACAGCAGTTTCGAGGTTTATGAGGTACAGTAACCGATTGAACTTCAAGTTTTAAAACCACCTTCTAAAATTGGTGTACCTAATTTACTCCAAAATTGCTGTATATTACAATTATTAAATCACTAAAATATATTTGGTGTTAATTATGCTGAAAAAACTGATTCTCGAAAATTGGAAAAGTTTCCGTTATGCTGAACTACCCCTAGATCCTTTAACTGTACTTATTGGAACTAATGCAAGTGGTAAGTCTAATGTGGTGGAAGCTTTGGAATTTTTGCAAAGAATAGCTAATGGTGAAAATATTGAAACTGCTTTAGCAGGAGATAAAACACTTTCTTCTATTCGTGGTGGTGTAGAATTAGCTGCAAGGAAAGGTGAAAATGAGTTTAGTTTAAAGGTGTTAATTGGAGGTGAAGATAATGATTACTTTTATAATATTATCTTAGGAAGTAGTTCAGTTATTTGGATTACAGAAGAATCTATTGCAATAGATAAATTACTCAATCATAACTATCTTACAAAAAGTATTTTTGTTATAAATCCCTTTGATCAAACTTATAGTAGTAAACCTATGTTGCCTAACTACCAAGGACATAATCTTGACATAGGTAAATATTTAGAAGAATTGCCAATTAACAATATTGAAAACCCGATTGAAAACCAAGATAAAAAACAAAAAATAATTTATGAATGGGAAGAACAAACCGAGTTTGGTAATAAAAACTTACAAATAATAATTAATAATTTCATTTTGCCAACACTTCAAAATATCCATATTTTAAATCCTATACCTTCAACAATGCGTGAATATTCCAGACTTTCCGAAAACCTAGAAAGTGACGGTTCAAATATTGCTGGAGTATTAGCAGCATTACCAGATGACAAAAAAGTAGAAGTCGAAAACATCCTATCTGAATATATTAAATATTTACCAGAAGGTGATATTAAAAAAGTATGGGCTGAACCAGTTGGAAGACTGAAAACAGATGCAATGTTGTACTGTCAAGAAGAATGGAAACCAGGAGAAATTACAGAAATTGATGCTAGAAGTATGTCAGATGGAACATTGCGATTTCTTGCAATTCTCACAGCATTATTAACCCGTCCTGAAGGTAGTCAAATTGTTATAGAAGAAATAGATAATGGTTTACATCCTTCCCGTGCAGCATTGTTAGTAAAAATCTTAAAAGAAATTGGCAGTAAACGCAATATTGATATTTTATTAACTACCCATAACCCAGCTTTATTAGATGCTTTTGGTTCAGAAATAGTTCCCTTTGTAGTTGTTGCACATCGAGATTCAGAAACCGGAGAAAGTAAACTTACCTTATTAGAAGATATTGAAAATTTACCGCTTTTACTAGCATCAGGAACTTTAGGAAGATTAGCAACTAAAGGTGCGATTGAAAAAAGTCTTTCTACTAAAAAACAAAGCAGATTATGAAAAAAGTTCTGATTATTGATACTTCAATACTTTGTGTTTATCTAGGTGTTCCTGGTAAAGAAACCTGTGGTGATGATAATGATAAATGGGATAAAAAAAGAGTTGACGCTCGTTTTCTAGAAGAAGAAAAACAAGGAACAGATTTTATATTGCCATTAGCAACAATTATAGAAACTGGCAATCATATTGCACAAGCTAATTCAAAACGATATGAAATTGCTCAAACTTTTGCTGACATTTTGATAAAAGTAGCTGAGGGAATTATCCCCTGGGCTGTTTTCACTACTGAATTAGATGAACTTTGGAGTAAAGAAAAGCTGAAGGAGTTAGCCACAGAATGGCCTATACTAGCATCTCGTAACATTTCTCTAGGTGATGCCACAATTAAAAATGTGGCTCAATTTTATGCTAAAATTGGTTATCCTGTAGAGATTTTTACAGGTGATCGTGAACTGAAAGCTTATGAACTGAAAACGGCACAAACCCGTCGCAGTAGTCGAAAATAATGTCAAATTTAACCAAATCATCTCAACTAAAATTCTATGAAAACTTTTACCGCAATTATTGAAAGAGACGCACAAACAAAACTTTATGTAGGCTATGTTCCAGGTTTTCCAGGAGCGCATTCTCAAGGAGAAACATTAGATGAATTACAGCAAAATTTACGTGAAGTAATGGAAATGCTGCTAGAAGATAAAGAACCCGTATTAAAATCATAATCTTTCTTTTCCTATTTGCGTCTTCGCGTCTTTGCGTGAGAAAAACTTAAAACATTAAAAAATAAAAAAACCTTAAACAACCACCCCACCTCACGCTACCATCAAAAGCACTACCAAAAACTCAGCATCTACCATGACCACACCAGAACCCCAGCAACCAAATACACCCCTCAGCGATACAAAACTGGTAGAAGACCGCAGCAAGCTGAGTAAAATGTATCAGCACTACGTAGAAGTAAAAGATAAATACCCCCATGCGTTGCTGCTATATCGTGTTGGTGACTTCTTTGAAACCTTCTTTCAAGACGCTGTAACCGTATCCAGAGAATTAGAATTAGTCTTAACCAGTAAACATGGTGGTGAAGTTGGTCGGGTAGCAATGACTGGTGTACCTCATCACGCATGGGAACGCTACACAACATTATTGGTAGAGAAAGGTTACGCTGTTGTTATCTGCGATCAAGTTGAAGACTCATCAGAAGCGGTAGGTTTAGTTAAACGGGAAGTAACCCGCATCCTCACACCGGGGACTTTGCTGGAAGAAGGAATGCTGAAAGCTAGTCGCAATAATTACCTAGCTGCTGTGGTAATTGCGGTTAATCATTGGGGTTTAGCCTATGCTGATATATCAACTGGGGAATTTCTCACCTGTCAAGGAAGTGATTTAGAACACCTCACTCAAGAGTTGATGCGATTGCAACCATCGGAGGTTTTGTTTCCCACCAATGCACCAGATTTAGGTAGTTTACTACGACCGGGGGAAACTTCCCCATCTTTGCCTCAGTGTTTACCACCAACTTTTTGTTATAGTTTGCGATCGCAACTGCCCTTTTCCCAAGCAGAAGCTAGAAGTAAAATATTACAGAAATTCAAATTGCGATCGCTAGAAGGTATCGGTTGTGAACATCTCCCCCTCGCTGTTCGTGCTGCTGGTGGACTTTTGGAATATCTGGAAGATACCCAAAAACAAAACCCCGTATCTCTGCAATTGTTACGCACCTATACCTTAACTGATTATTTGATTGTAGATCATCAAACCCGTCGCAACTTAGAAATTACCCAAACCGTGCGGGATGGCACATTTCACGGTTCTTTATTATGGTCTTTAAACCGAACAAGTACCGCAATGGGAAACCGAGCGTTAAGAAGATGGTTGTTACAACCGCTACTTGATATTAGAGGTATTCGAGCAAGACAAGATTCAATTCAAGAATTAATAGACAACACACCTCTACGGCAAGATTTACGGGCATTATTAAGGAAAATCTACGATTTAGAACGGTTAGCAGGTCGGGCAGGTTCTGGTAGGGCAAATGCACGGGATTTAGCCGCTCTAGCTGATTCTATCTGCCTTTTACCGGAATTAGCTTACCTGGCTTCGGCAGCGCGATCGCCTTTTTTAAAAGCCTTGCAAAAAGTCCCCCCTGTACTGGAAGAATTAGCAAAAAAAATACAATTACACATAGTAGAATCACCACCTATGCACCTCAAAGATGGGGGTTTAATTCGTCCTGGTATCAACTCGCTGTTGGATGAAAGAAAAGCTACAGTTGAAGCGGATCAACAATGGATTGCAACTTTAGAAGTTGATGAAAGAACAAGAACCAGTATTCCCAATTTAAAGGTGGGGTTTAATAAAACTTTTGGGTATTACATCAGTATTTCCCGTTCTAAATCTGACCAAGTTCCTGAGAATTACATCCGTAAGCAAACCTTGACGAATGAGGAACGTTACATCACTCCAGAGTTGAAAGAACGAGAAGCGCGGATATTGACGGCGCGAGATGACTTAAATCAGCTAGAATATGAGATTTTTGCCGCTTTACGGGATGATGTCGCTAATCATGCCGATACTATCCGTACTATTTCCCGTGCAGTGGCTGCTGCTGATGTATTATGTGGTTTGGCTGAGTTGGCTGTACATCAGGGTTATTGTCGGCCGGAAATGTTGGAGGGACGGGAGGTTGAGGTTGTTGATGGCCGTCACCCGGTGGTGGAACAGTCTTTACCTGCGGGGTTTTTTGTTCCTAATTCTACTTGGTTAGGTGGGAATAATTACGGAGGAACGAACCACAGAGGAACAGACGACACGGAGGAAGAGGGGAAGAAGAATGTTGTTTCTATCACCTCATCACCCCATCACCCCAACTCCCCATCTTTATATCCTGATTTAGTGATTTTGACGGGCCCTAATGCTAGTGGTAAGAGTTGTTATTTACGGCAGGTGGGTTTAATTCAGTTAATGGCGCAAATTGGAAGTTTTGTACCTGCTAGGTCGGCTAGGTTGGCTGTGTGCGATCGCATTTTTACTCGTGTTGGTGCGGTTGATGATTTGGCTACTGGTCAATCTACTTTTATGGTAGAAATGAATGAAACTGCTAATATTCTTAATCATGCAACTGCTAAATCTTTGATTTTGTTGGATGAAATTGGTAGGGGAACTGCAACTTTTGATGGTTTATCTATTGCTTGGGCTGTGGCAGAATATTTAGCAGTTGAGATTAAAGCTAGAACTATTTTTGCTACTCATTATCATGAGTTAAATGAGTTAGCAAGTATTATTAATAATGTGGCAAATTATCAAGTGACGGTGAAGGAATTACCTGATCAAATTATCTTTTTACATCAAGTTCAACCCGGTGGTGCTGATAAGTCCTATGGGATAGAAGCGGGAAGGTTAGCGGGTTTACCTGGGGTGGTAATTCAAAGAGCAAAACAGGTAATGGGACAAATCGAAAAGCATAGTAAAATTGCTGTGGGGTTAAAGAATTTGGAATAATTAAACTTCTGGGAGTGTTGAATTCTTAAACAAAGAGATAAAATAATGTCAGTTTCTCTTGAAGAAATACAAACGAAATTTTCTCAGGATCAATTCGAGTTTTCTAAACATGGAGTTGATCAGTCTATACTCAAAGGTATTCGAGTCAGGGAAATTAAAGAGGCAATTCAAAACGGAAAAATAATTGAAGATTATCCAAATGATAAGTATGGAGCTAGTTGTCTAATTCATGGTTTTACCCAAAATAGTCGCCCTATTCATGTACAGTGTAGTTATCCGTCGCGTCCATTGATTAAAATTATTACAGTGTACGAGCCTGACTTTCAACGCTGGAGTGATGATTTTACTAGGAGGAAAAGTAATGCAGAATAACAATTTTAACGAACACTTGGTAGAGCAAAGAGTTACTTATTCATTAGAAAAAGATGGTCAGTTTTTTATAGTCGAAAATGTACCCGCTAGAGTCAACATAGAAACGGGTGAGCAATTCTTTTCTCCAGAAACGGTTGAACAGTTACAACAAATTATTTTACATCAACCTCAACCAGCTCGGTTTATGCAAATTCCCGTTTATCAATTTGCTGCTTAAAGATTGTTTGAAAAGTCTAAATTCATATATATCTGGACGAATGAAAGTATTAGCTACACAGGCAAAACTCAATTTACGTCCTTTAACTACCATTGAAAGAAGTTATCTTCAAACCTTCCCTAAAAACTTTATTTTCACAGGTTCAAAAACTGACTTAGAACAAATGATTGGTAATGCAGTAACTGTTAAATTAGCAGAATATGTTGCTAACTGTTTATTAATTTATTTGCAAGAAAAAAATCAACACCAAAAATATGACTTTACTTTGTTAGCAGCTAACTAAACAAAGAAAGTCAATTGTATTAAATATTTAAAAATCAAAGTTGAACATTCAACAACTTTTTAAATACCCTCCTCCCTATTCATTCTTTCCCCATGCTTGGTAATCACCCAAATTGCATGAATACTACCAGGAAGCCAACCTAAAAGAGTCAAGAGAATATTAATCATCAAAGTCCAACCAAAACCAACCGTTAAAAAAACTCCCACAGGAGGTAAAAATAAACCCAGTAACAAGCGTGTTAATTTCATGAGATAAATTCCATAACTTCAAAATTACTAACTAATTGAACATCTATTCATTACTATCTCTTTGCATTTCCATATTCCGTTCTGCAAAGTATTTACTCATGAAAGTATTAGCTAAAGATAGAACAATGGGAGCAAAAATAAACGCCACAATTCCTTCAACTTTAAATCCAGGAACTATCACCGATGCTAACCAAAAACACAAACCATTAATAACTAAAGAAAACCCACCCAAGGTTACCAACGTCAATGGTAAAGACAGAATATTAATAACAGGTTTCACAAAACTATTAATCAAACCAATTATTAAACCTGCAATTAAAGCAGCGGGAAAATTGACCAAATCAACACCAGGGAAAATTATATCTACAATTAATAAACTTAAAGCTGTACCTAATATCGTTAAAAATGTTACCCACATAATTATTCATTACCTCTACAACCATCACCTCTATTCTGACTTCAAATTACAAATTTCAACTATATGTATAGATAGATTTGATAATATATCCATAGACAGATATATCCTCAAATTTTCACACAATTACCCCACTGAGGTATGATATCTTTGCAGATAAATTTACCTATCTGTATATTTTTAAAAAAAATATCAAAATCACAATCAACTAATGAATGCAATTTCTTCTTCTCTTGCATCTATCATTCACACAGAAAATGCTGTTGTCCCCTGGGAAAATCTCGAACCCGCACAACAACAACCCATCCAACTAGCGATGAACCCTAAAAGTAATCCTAGTTGTATTGTTTATCCCCACACCCAAGCAGAATTGAGTGGAGTTATCACTACTGCTGACGCAAATAAATGGTCTATTCTTCCCTGCGGTAATATGAGTAAAATCAATTGGGGTGGTTTAAGTAGAAATATTGATATTGTCGTCAGTACAAAACGTATTAATAAACTCATAGAACACGCTGTTGGGGATTTAACCATCACTGTAGAAGCTGGAATGAAATTTTGCGAAGTTCAAGCAATTTTAGCTAAATCAGGGCAAATATTAGCTATTGACCCGGCTTTTCCCGCTGATGCTACCATTGGTGGTGTTGTCTCTACTGCTGATACAGGTTCTCTCCGTCAACGTTATGGTGGTATTCGTGACCAACTTTTAGGTATAACTTTTATTCGTGCTGATGGAAAAATTGCTAAAGCTGGGGGAAGAGTAGTAAAAAATGTAGCAGGTTACGATTTAATGAAATTGTTTACCGGTGCTTACGGTACATTAGGAATTATCTCTCAACTCACTTTTCGGGTTTATCCCCAACTAGAAACATCTGCAACGGTTTTATTAACAGGTAAAGCTGAAGCTATTTCCCAAGCTGCTACAATTCTCCAAGGTTCTGAGTTAACACCAACTAAAGCAGATTTACTATCAAATCAGTTAGTATCTAATTTAGGTCTAGGTAATGGTAATGGTTTAATTATTCAGTTTCAAAGTATTAATGAAAGTGTGAAGGAACAGTCAAATATAATCTTAACTGTTGGGGAAAAGTTGGGCTTAGAATCAGCAATTTATCAAGATGAAGATGAGACTAATCTATGGCAACAATTACCAGAGAAAATACATTCATCTGTAAATAATTCAGAAATTAGTTGCAAAATAGGAGTATTACCAACTGCTGCTATGGAGGTAATTAATCAGATAAAATTAGGGTTAATTCATCTGAACAGTGGTTTGGGTTTGGTGCGGTTGGAAAATCAAGATCAGGTTTTGGCTTTGCGTCGTTTATGTGAGGCTAATTCTGGTTTTTTAACTATGTTATCTGCACCTGTTGAGGTTAAGGAACGGTTGGATATTTGGGGTTATTCTGGTAATGCTTTACCGATTATGCAGGGAATTAAAAAGCAGTTTGATGGTAATTTGATTTTAAGTCCTGGTCGCTTTTTGGGTGGGATTTAAGGTTTAAGAATAAGGAACCACAGAGTCACAGAAAACACAGAGTTTAAGAGGATAAAATATTATGCAAGTTTCAGATGGTGCTGTTAATAATACTGCTAGTTTGAAGAATTTAAAAGGTTTTGATGTTAGTCATCCTCCTGATCCTAAGTTGATTGATAGTTGTGTTCATTGTGGGTTTTGTCTTTCTACTTGTCCTAGTTATCGAGTATTAGGTAAGGAGATGGATTCACCCAGGGGAAGAATTTATTTGATGGATGCTATTAATGAGGGGGAAATTGCTTTAAATACCGCAACCGTTGAACATTTTGATTCTTGTTTGGGTTGTCTTGCTTGTGTGTCTACTTGTCCTTCTGGTGTGCAGTATGATAAGTTAATTTCAGCAACTCGTCATCAGGTGGAACGAAATTATAATCGCGGTTTTGCAGATAAGTTAATCAGACAATTGATTTTTTCTCTGTTTCCTAATCCTGATGTTTTAAGAATTTTACTTTTACCGCTTTTTGTTTATCAAAAGTTGGGTATTTCTAAATTATTACGCGCTACTGGAGTAATTAATAAAATCTCTCCCCGGTTAGCTGCGATGGAGTCTATTTTACCGGAAATCACTGTTAAGTCTTTTCAGGATAATTTACCGGATGTTATTCCTGCACAGGGTGAAAAAAGATATCGGGTAGGAATGATTTTAGGATGTGTGCAACGTCTGTTTTTCTCTCCTGTAAATGAAGCAACGGTGCGGGTTTTAACTGCTAATGGTTGTGAGGTGGTAATTCCTAAATCTCAAGGTTGTTGTGCTGCACTTCCTGAACATCAAGGACAAACTGAACAAGCTAAAGTTTTAGCACGACAAATGATTGATAGTTTTGCTGATACAAATGTTGATTTTGTGATTATTAATGCTGCTGGTTGTGGTCATACTTTAAAAGAATATGGTCACATTTTAGCTGATGATCCAGAATATGCACAAAAGGCTAAAAATTTTGCCGCAAAGGTAAAAGATGCACAGGAATTTTTAGCTACTGTGGGTTTAACTGCTCAACTTTCACCTTTAGCTGATGCACCTTTAAATTTGGTTTATCAAGATGCTTGTCATTTATTACATGGTCAAAAAATTAGTGTCCAACCCCGTCAACTTTTAAAACAAATTCCAGGGGTAATTTTAAAAGAACCCTTAGATGCTGCTTTATGTTGTGGTAGCGCTGGGGTTTATAATATGTTGCAACCTGAAGTTGCTGAGGAATTAGGTAAACAAAAAGCTCAGAATTTAATTAATACTGGTGCTGCTTTAATTGCTTCTCCTAACCCTGGTTGTAGTTTGCAAATTAGTCAGTATTTACAGGGTAAAAATATGTCGGTAATTCACCCGATGGAATTGTTAGATTATGCTATTCGTGGAGAAAAGTTAAAATTGTAAAAAGTCAGAATTTGATGGTAGGGGTTTAGCATTGCTAAACCCGTAAAACTAAGTGAATTAAAAAATAATGAGAATGTAACTATTTTTTAGCTAAAAATCTTTTTACCCGGTGGCAAAATTTAATTGGCAATTGTAGAATCATGGCATCATCAGACCAGGTTATTTTTCCTATTGTCCTATGAAAATTTTAGTATTAAATGCTGGTTCTAGTAGCCAAAAAGGTTTTCTATATGAAATTTCCAATGAAACTTTACCTACTGAAGCACCCAAACCCCTCTGGGAAGGACGAGTAAACTGGACTCAAGATAGAGGAGTAGCGGAAATTCAGGTAAAAACAGCTACAGGTGCAGTTTTAAAGGAATCTATTTATGGTGACTCCCGCAAAGCTCACGTCGCTTATATGCTTTATACCCTCAGTCGTGGTGCTACTAAGGTAGTTAGTAATTTATCAGAAATTGATGTAGTGGGACACCGGGTTGTACATGGTGGTAAAAAATACCGTAATAGTGTGGTAATTACTAAGGATGTCAAGCAGGAAATATCCCGTCTTTCTACCCTCGCACCAGCACACAATCCAGCAGCTTTAGATGGTGTAGAAGCGATTGAGCAAAGTTTGGGAGATGTTACCCAAGTGGCAGTATTTGATACAGGTTTTCACAATACTTTACCTGATGCTGCTGCTATTTATCCTGGCCCCTATGAATGGGTAGAACAAGGTATTCGTCGCTACGGCTTTCATGGTATCAGCCATCAGTATTGTGCGAATCGTGCAGCGCAAATTCTAGGAAGAGAGTTAAAATCATTACGTTTAATTAATTGTCATTTAGGTAATGGTTGTTCTTTAGCTGCTGTTAAAGATGGTATCAGTATTGATACAACGATGGGATTTACTCCTTTAGATGGTTTAATGATGGGAAGCCGCTGTGGTTCAATTGATCCAGGCATTTTAATTTATCTCATGCGTCAGTCTGATTACTCTGCTGAACGTTTAGATTATGTGTTAAATAAAGCTTCTGGTTTACGGGGAATTTCGGGTGTTTCTAGTGATGTTCCCCAGGTATTGGAAGCTATTGAACAAGGTAACGAGCGTGCTAAACTAGCATGGGATATTTACGTACATCGTCTCCGGGCTGGGATTGGTTCTATGTTGGCTAGTATAGGAGGTTTAGATGTATTAGTATTTACCGCTGGTGTAGGTGAAAAATCGCCGTTATTGCGTCAAGCTGCTTGTGAAGCGTGGGAATTTTTGGGGTTGAAGATAGATCCTGAAAAAAATCAACAAAATTTATTAGATGTAGATATTGCTACAGCTGATTCAAGTGTGAGAGTATTAGTCATAGATACTTTGGAAGATTGGGCGATCGCTCAACAATGTTGGCAATTATTACATAATGAATAAAATATCATTTTGAATTTATGAATATGCTGTTATCTCGTGAATTCTTTATTACTCCTTTATTTGCTTTATGCTGTATTTTAGGGATTAGTTTTAGTCAATACCCTAGACTACAGAAGTTGTTAAGTAGTAAAGATTCTGTATCTATAGAATCTCTCAGAAAAGAACAGCAAAAACACAAATTAAGTCTGGAGTTATTTAAAAATATACCCAGTTTTGGTTTTGATAATCTCGTTGCTGACTGGGTATTTATAGACTTCTTACAATATTTTGGTGATAATGAGGTTAGAGATAGAATTGGTTATGAAATCAGTCCCGATTTTTTTGAGGTTATCCTCAACCGTGATCCGAAATTTTTAGAAGCTTATCTCAATCTTTCTGTTAGCACTTCTTTGTATGCAGGAAGTCCAGAAAAAGCTATTAAAATTATGGATCACAATTTAAAATCTTTATCTGCCAAAGTTCCAGATCGAGCTTATTATATTTGGCGATATAAAGGCACGGATGAGTTATTATTTTTAGGTGACTCCCAAGCCGCAAGAAATTCTTTTCTTAAAGCCGCAGAATGGGCTAGTGAATATAATAATGAAGAAGGTAAAAATATAGTTTATCTTTCCCAAGCTACTGCTAAATTTTTAGCCAATAATCCTGATAGTAAAAATGCTCGTGTTGCTACCTGGACAATGGTTTTACAAAATAAAGTAGATGAAAAAACCCGTGAACGCGCAATTAAAGAAATTGAAAGTTTAGGCGGTAAAGTAGAGATTAATGAACAAGGTGTACCAACTATAAGTTTACCTGAAAAAGATTAAGTAATTCGTAATATTTCCTATGGCTAACGCCACGCTATCGGAAACGCTTCGCGAACTTAATTCAGGAGTCAGGATTTAGAAAAATACAGAACTAATTTGTCTCCCCATCACCCTTTTTATGTATTGGTATTGTGGTAAATTAATAAACTCAAAAAATCTAGAATTAGATATTAATGATCCAGGTTTGTTATATGGGGCTACGGTTTTTACAACTTTAAGAGTTTATAATTGTTCTCTGGATCATTATTTAACAAATTGGGATGCTCACTGTGATCGCTTAAAATGTAGTTTACAAACCTTTGCTTGGACTGAGCCAAATTGGGATTTTGTCCGTCAAGGTGCGGAGATTATTTTACAAAAATATCCAGTTTTGAGAATTACTATTTTTCCTGATGGTAGAGAATGGATACTGGGAAGATTATTACCAGAAAAATTGACCCAAAAGCAAAATTATGGCATCGTTGCAGCTATTTCGCAAACAGAATTTACTCGTTCTCTCCCCAACCATAAAACGGGTAATTATTTGAGTGCTTGGTTAGCAAAGAATCGTGTCAAAGCAGAAGAAGCGATTTTAGTAGATAGTCAGGGAAATTGGTTAGAAACCAGTACAGGGAATTTATGGGGATGGAAAAATGATTGTTGGTGGACACCACCCGTAGAAGTGGGGATATTACCGGGAATTGAGCGATCGCACATTATCAAAAATCTGCAAAAACGCCAAACTACCATCTGTCAAGAACCTTGGACACCACAGCTAGTTAAAGACTTTGTTGCGATCGCCTACACTAACAGCGTGATTGAGATAATTCCTATCCATACCTTACAAACGCCTTCAGGATCGTTAGAATATAATCCTTACCACCCTTGTTTTTTAGAGCTTAAAGGATTATTTCTACCATGACAAGAAAGCCATTTTGGTATATCTTAAAATAAGTTAACATAATTCTCATAAAGCCCTCTCTTATTTTTAGAGAAGTTAAACTAACGAACAAAATATACAGGAGGATTAACCTTAGTGAATAAAAGATGGAGAAATGCAGGGCTGTACGCATTGCTATTTATAGTTTTCATCGCTTTGGGGACTGCGTTTTTTGACAACAGACCTCCCCAAGCAGAAACATGGCGCTATAGCGAATTTATTCAACAAGTTGAACAAGGACGAGTAGAAAGAGTTAGCCTCAGTTCAGATCGTTCCAGCGCCTTAGTCACACCCAAATTTGACCCCAACAAAAAGCGTGTCACCCTAGTTAATGATCCAGAATTAATCAATACTCTCTCAGAGAGAGGTGTTGATATTGCTGTATCACCACAAAATGACGAGGGATTTTTGGTAAAAACACTCAGCAGCTTATTTATACCTGTATTGCTGTTAGTAGGATTATTTTTCCTCCTCCGTCGCGCTGGTAGTGGTCCTGGTAGCCAAGCCATGAACTTTGGTAAATCTAAAGCCAGAGTCCAAATGGAACCCCAAACCCAAGTTACCTTTGGTGATGTTGCAGGTATTGATCAAGCTAAACTGGAATTAAACGAAGTTGTAGACTTTTTGAAAAATGCCGACCGCTTTACCGCCGTTGGTGCAAAAATTCCTAAAGGTGTATTGTTAGTCGGACCTCCTGGTACTGGTAAAACCCTCCTCGCACGTGCAGTAGCTGGGGAAGCTGGTGTACCTTTCTTCAGTATTTCCGGTTCTGAATTTGTAGAGATGTTCGTTGGTGTGGGTGCTTCCCGTGTCCGCGATTTATTTGAACAAGCAAAAACCAACGCTCCCTGTATCGTCTTCATTGATGAAATTGATGCAGTCGGTCGTCAACGGGGTGCTGGTTTAGGTGGTGGTAACGATGAACGGGAACAAACCCTGAACCAGTTGTTAACAGAAATGGATGGTTTTGAAGGTAACACCGGTATCATCATCATTGCTGCTACCAACCGTCCTGATGTTTTAGATGCTGCTTTATTACGTCCTGGTCGTTTTGACCGTCAAGTAGTGGTAGACCGTCCTGACTACGCAGGTCGGAGCGAAATTCTCAAAGTTCACGCAAGAGGTAAAACCTTATCTAAAGATGTGGACTTGGATAAAATCGCGCGTCGGACTCCTGGTTTCACCGGTGCAGATTTATCTAACCTGTTAAACGAAGCTGCAATTTTAGCCGCACGTCGGAATTTAACTGAAATTGCCATGGATGAAATCAATGATGCCATTGACCGGGTGTTAGCAGGGCCTGAGAAGAAAGACCGAGTTATGAGCGAAAAGCGTAAAACCTTGGTTGCATATCACGAAGCAGGTCACGCTTTAGTTGGTGCGTTAATGCCTGACTATGACCCTGTACAGAAAATTAGCATCATTCCCCGTGGTCGTGCTGGTGGTTTGACTTGGTTTACTCCTAGTGAAGACCGCATGGATACAGGTTTATATAGCCGTGCATATCTGGAAAATCAGATGGCTGTGGCTTTGGGTGGTCGTTTAGCTGAAGAAATTATCTTTGGTGAAGAAGAAGTTACTACTGGTGCTTCTAATGATTTGCAGCAGGTAGCGCGGGTTGCTAAACAAATGATTACCCGGTTTGGGATGAGCGATCGCCTGGGGCCTGTAGCTTTGGGTCGTCAGCAAGGTAATATGTTCTTAGGTCGAGATATCATGTCTGAGCGTGATTTCTCTGAAGAAACAGCCGCTGCAATTGATGAGGAAGTCCGTAAATTAGTAGATGTTGCTTACACACGCGCTAAGGAAGTTTTGCTCAACAATAAGCTAATTTTGGATCAAATCGCCCAAATGTTGATTGATAAAGAAACAGTTGATGCCGATGAATTGCAGGAAATTCTTGCGAATAACGATGTCAGAACTGCTGCTTTTGCATAGTAGTTAGTAGTTGGTTTTTAATAGTTTTGTAGATTGGGGTATTTCTGGGTTTTCTGGAAGTACCCCAATTTTTTGATTTCATACTATTTTTCTCTAAACTTGCATAATATGATTGTTTGATTATTTTTTTATTTAATTTTAGCGTGAGAAGAGATCATGATTGAGCAAGAATTGACTTGGGATGAATGGTTAGAAGAGTTAGCAATGGCTTCTGGTGGAGAGATTGATTATTTTTATCTTAGTGAAGACAATGCAAAAATTGAACAACCAGAACTGTACAAGTATTACCAAATGGGATATGACGTTAATGATTTTGTCAGTGAAAGATTAATGAGTTATGAAGGTGGGGATGTAATAATTTGGATAGATCCAGATGAACCTGATGATAATCAATTGGATGCGATATTATCTAATACTGAATTCTATCAGACTTTCTCTGAAGAAATTAAAAGTTTAAGAGTTCTCAATGATATCGTGATTACCGATGATAAAGCTCTAAAAAGTCTCAAAAGACAAATTTATATTGGTACAATAACCTGTCTAGAAACTTACCTATCTGACGCATTTATCAACACGGTTTTATCAAACCAAGAATATCTGAAGTCTTTTTTCTCTACATTCAAAGACTTTAAAAAACAAACAATATCAATGAGTAACTTATTTATAAACATTGATAAAGCCGAAGAAATAGCAAAAGAGGCTATGTCATCGAAGGTATTGTACCATAAATTGGACAAAGTTAACGAGATGTACACAGCGACTCTGAACATTTCATTTCCAAAATTTGGTGAAATTATGAGGTATATAAATACTAGACATGATTTAGTTCATAGAAATGGAAAAACTACAGATGGTAATAAGATTCTGATTGATTGTAAAATCATTGAACAAGTAATCAGCGATATCGAAAATTTTGTAGAAAAAATTGACAAAATGTTACATGAAAAGTAATTTATCTAACTAATTTATGGGATAAAGTCTGCATTGAGAACATCAACTAAAGAAAATGGTGACTCTTCAGGGAATAACTCACAAGAAAGTTGATATTTTCTGAGAGAATCATTTCTAGCATCTGTATAACAATCTAAAAATATGTCATTTAAAACAGATTTTAAGCTGGGACTGTCTGCAAGAGTATAAGCTATTTGTCGTCTTTGCTCAACAACAGTATTCCGCCAACCTCTAGCATTATAATCTTTTTCTTCTGTCCAATATTGCAGTTTTAATAAATGTTCAATTAAAACTATTAAGCGAGTTTTTAGCTCTTTCTTTTCACTCCGTCCCATACTATCAATTTCTTCAATTAAATTCTCAATATCTAATTGTTCGAGTTTTCCTTCTCTCAGAAGTTTGACAGTAGTTTGTATCCATAGATAAAAATCTTGTTCATATAATTGTTTGTTAGTATCAGTGGTCAGCATAAAAATTTCTCCTGACTCTATAGAATCTTGATTACATTATACAGGTAATAAATAAAAGTTGGCTATGCTTAAAATTCCCCAATTCTATTCATCACAAGCATTAACCAAGGGTAATAATGGTCCAGTTTGTTCTTGTCCATTCACAGCTAATTCACTGTGACATAAATAGACTTTTTCAGAAACACGACTCAATAAATCTACTATAATTCTTTGTAATCTTTCCGTTTCCGCTTTCTGTTCATCCTCTACTGTCCAAGGTTCTCCTAATCTATCTTGTAAAAATAAAGTAGCACCAAATAAGGTAGCTGCACCACCTTTAGACCAAAGAGGTGAACCAGCATCTAACCAAAAATGCCATTTATGATGTTTATGACTTGCACGATATTGGAACACAGTAGCTAAAGTAATGGCTTTTTTCGCATTACCAATGGGACGAATAGGATAGGGATTTGCGGTAATTGTACCACGTTTTAATAATTGAATAAATTCAAAAATTATGCTAGTTTGTGTTGCTGAAGTTGGATTTTTTTGTTTTAATCTCGTATCTATTTCCCAGTAATGTTGGGCAGTTTCTAATAATTCTCTTAATGCTGACAATGTTTGAAACTGAAGATGATTATTTTTATAGAAAAAATCTTGAATTGCGTCATATAAAATTTTTATCGGTGTAAGTGAAACATCTGTTTGAATTTTCGATTTCTTGTTTTCAATCCACGTCAATATTTGATTGTAAGTTGTGGTTGCAGTATAGCCAATTCTATCCCAGCGTTCAAAGGTTTTGACATCTTGCAAATGGGGATGTTCTGGATGAGGTACAAAACAATTATCTGCTATTAAACCTGCACGTACAGGATCAATTTTCTCTCCTGTATTACTATTATTCTGACTTAAAACCACTAACATTTCTGCTACTTCATCTCTGTCTACTAATCGTCCTAAACCTGGATATACCAAGGTTAATAATGTTAATAATGCTCTCACAGCAGGTGAACTAATTAAGGGAAGTTGTTCATTGAGTGATTCAACTAAAATATTTTGCTTGGTTAATATTTCTATGAAGGTATAACGAGCGATCGCATCTAAACCAGGCGCAATAATTGCTATTTCTTCTGGTTCTACTTTACCTGATTTAATCTCATCAATAATTACTTCTGTTATATTACGTAAAAGTTGAGCGCGAGAGTTAGTTTGAATACGATTTACCGACTTTGGTAAACTAAAAATCATCCTTTTTTCAGTCACTAACTTTACCATTGGTTTACCAAGTTTATCAGCCAAATTTTCCACTTTGCGACTGTTTAAACTTACTACCTGACAACGATTTTTTAACTTCTCTAAATATTTTGGATCTGCACCTAAACCCCACCGCACCCAACCATGAGGATTATAACTAAATGCTCCCACAGCACCCGCATCTAATAGAAATTCAAATAAGTGATAAGTTATAGCTGGATAATCATCAACATCATCTGCTATGATCATCTGATAACGTTGTTTTAATTTTTGCTGATATTGACTATTTTTTAATAAATGTTGGTGATATAGTTCTGTAATTAAACCATAAGTTAAGAACCCCCTTTCTAAACACCATCTCCGCCAATTTAACAATAAAGATTGTACAAATTCTGGGTCTAAATTATTAACTTCCCCTTGTAAACCTGTTTGTAATATTTTACTTATTTCTGTACAAGATACACCACTATAAGCTGCTAATTGTAGGATGTCTAATAGTTTTCTGACTAAGCGATATTGATTATTTACTCCCGCAATTTGTAAAGTTTCTGCATCTAACTGAGTATCCCAAAGTTTTGTCGCTAATTCTTGCTCTGTTTCTGGACGCAACCTCACGGGAAACTGAGCTTGAATTTGCAAAGACTCAACTAATAAAGGCCAAAATAAAATTACCTCATCTTGAATAAAACCCAAAGTAGTTTTAGCCCTAAAGGGGTATTTTCCCCCAGTTAAGTTTACAATTTGATCACTTAATAATCGGCGATTATCGTCATTAGAGGCTAAGATCAGCACTCTGGGTTCTGGTTGTAAAAGATGAGAATTGTTAATGGGACTGTGAGTTTCTTTACCCTTCTCCTGACTGTGATTTATGGTTGTTTCCACCAAATCACAAAACTTTTGGGTTAGGTAAGTGGTTTTACCGCTGCGACTTGTACCAATAATCCAAACCGAATCTGAAATCACAAATAGTCTCCTTATAGATTAGTTACTATATTTTTTGCGTTAATTTAAGTTCATAGGTCACAAAACCTTGTTGAATGATCATTGAGGATGAAAAGCTCTGTGTTTAGTCAAAAAATATACTCTAGTTTACTGGCTGCTTACAGATGGTACTTACTGACACCAGAACGATCTTTAGACGAAGCTTACCAAATAGCTTTAAAAATTAAGGAAATCGAAGACAAGCATTTTCAGGGTAAAAAAATCAGTCCTGATTCTGCTATGTACAGTAGTAGTGTCATGAATTACTTTCGAGCAGATTTACGGAAATTGTTAAAAAATGTGCGGATGCGACTAACAGAATTTAAAGCTAGTCGCTGGTTTTCCAATGAATCAAAACAAAAAGCAGCCATTAAAGCAGGTATAGAATATCCTAGTCCGACCTTGGTTTTAAAAAAGCTAGAATTCATTGATCAAGTTATTGACAAATATACAGAAAATGATTTAGAAATTAGTTCTGAAACTATAGTTAATTCATCTATAAATATAGCAGATAGCAGTAACAATAATCAAGGAGATAAAGTCTCAAAATCAGTTGATAATACTGAAAATAAACCCAAGAGAAAAACAGATAGTACGGGAATTTTACCCCGGTCAATTTTAACTACGATTACTCGATTACAAGCAGAGTTAGACCCAGGTTCTGAAAAAGATGTAGTCCAGAATTTTCGGCAAACTCAAAAAATCACAATTTTATCAGTTAGGTTCATTCTTCTACTCATTATCGTACCATTATTAACTCATCAAATAGCTAAGGCTGCGGTAGTTGGTCCAGTGGTAGAACATTTTAGAAGTTCAGAATCAACCCAGATTTTTATCAATGAAGAAATGGAAGAAGAAGCATTAATAGAACTGCAAAGATTTGAAGAAAGAATCAAGTTTGAGAATATGATCAGTGATGCACCACCTCTAGATCCTGAAGTCATCAAAAGCAAGATGGAAGAAAAAGCCCAGGAATTAGCAACTGAATTTCGCGATGCTAGTTCTAATGCTATTAAAAACGTATTTGCAGATATTTTTTCTGTAATTGCTTTTATCTGTTTATTACTTATTAGCAAGTCTTCTATATCAGTTCTTAAAGATTTCTTCGATCATATTGTATATGGGTTGAGTGATAGCGCAAAAGCATTTATTATTATCTTATTCACTGATGTATTTGTGGGTTTCCACTCTCCCCACGGTTGGGAAGTAATTTTAGAAGGTGTATCACGTCATTGGGGTTTACCGGCAAATCGGGATTTTATCTTTTTATTCATTGCTACATTTCCCGTGATTTTAGATACAATCTTTAAATACTGGATTTTCCGTTACTTAAATCGGATTTCTCCTTCTGCTGTGGCTACATACCATAACATGAATGAATAGATTTATAATTCGTAATTAATTGTTTTACTTCTTGCATTCTGTATAAATTCCATGAAAAGAATACTCACTACAACCTTTAGCTTACCGTTTTTCTTCACAATTTTTTTGTTGGAAATGCCAGCAATAAAAGATAAAAGTCCTATTTCTCCAGAATGTCAAATTACTAAATGGGATTTACCTAGAGGTTTAAAAACCGAAAATGTGAAAAAATTACCTACCCTGATACAAAGAGAACCTATAGGTTGTTGTAAAAATGATGATTCTTGTTTAGACCATAGAATTTATGGTAGTGCCACAGAAAAGATAACAGATAAAAAGGAATTAATCAAATCTATTGATCAGAGTTTAAGATATTTAAGAACAGGTCGCGCTGAGTCTGCTTATCGGCGCTATAAATACAAATATATGGGAATTAATAAAAATCATGTTTATCGGAGTTTAAAAAGATTTAGGGAGTTAGTTTTAGCGACTAATTCACCCCAAGAATTACAAGCAGCAATTGCCAAAGAATTTGTTTATTATCAATCAATTGGGAATGATGATCAAGGTACAGTTTTGTTTACTGCTTATTATGAACCAGTGTATGTAGCAAGTCGTAAACAAACTCAAGAATTCAAATATCCTGTTTATCGTTTACCGCCTAATTTACGATCTTGGTCTAGACCTCATCCGACTAGATTAGAGTTAGAAGGTGCAGATGGTTTACAAGGTTCTCAAGGTAGATTAAAAGGTTTAGAATTATTTTGGTTTCGAGATAGATTTGAACCTTACATGATTCAAATTCAAGGTTCTGGCAGATTAAAATTAACGGATGGAACAGAAACAACAATTGGTTATGCAGGGAATACAGCCCATAATTATAAAAGTTTAGGGAAGTTATTAGTAGCGGATGGGAAATTACCAGAAGATGGGGTAACAATGCCAACTATTTTGGAGTATTTTGAGAAGTATCCCCAAGATTTAGATGTTTATATTCCTCGCAATCCAAGTTTTGTATTTTTTACAGAAACTAAGGGTAGACTGCCACAAGGTGCTATTAGTGTACCTCTGACTCCAGAACGTTCTATAGCTACTGATAAATCTTTAATGCCTCCTGGTGCTTTGGCTTTAATTCGCGCTCCTTTTCCCTTTGTAAATGATCAAGGTGAATTAGAACATCGTACAGTCAGCCGTTTTGTTTTGGATCAAGATACTGGTGGTGCAATTAAAGGTGCTGGTAGGGTGGATTATTATTTAGGGAGTGGTAAAATTGCAGGCGATCGCGCGGGGATAACTGTTAATAATGGGCAGTTATTTTATCTACTACTAAAAAGATAAAAATGACTATGTAGGGTTTGCTGATAAAGTCTTGTCGTGGAGACAGGTGACAGGTGACAGGTGACAGGTGACAGGTGACAGGTGACAGTTTCAAGAGTTGGATGGGAACTATTTTTCCTTGAAGCAGGAATTAAATGCAAGGTTTTTCAGTTCTCACCTCATCAAAGCTTGCATTTTTTGAAAGTCAAAATCGCTAAAATCGTTTACCTGTAATGTTTTGAGATTTATTCAGCAAGCCCTATGTACTAATATAGCAATTATCGGTTGAGTAAGATAGAAAAACCTCACACCCAACCCCCTCCTTGTTTGCGGGGAGGGGGCTATAGAAAATATTAAAAAATATTGAAAAATGTCTATTCCATTAAGATCAACTGAGAGGGTTCTAAATATACATACCAAGGAAAAGGTTTATCTTTAATTGTCACCCATTTCTCTTTATAAACTTCCGCTTGTAAATGATAATCATGATGATTATTAGCAGGAGAATGTAATTTCAAAAATAAGGTGATCCGATGTGGTGTTTCGCTAGTTCTGACTAGCCAACAGGGAAAAGTATTTTCCTGATTATGGTCATTTTTAAAAATAATTTGATGGGCGCGGATACCGATATATGATAATTGTTCAGGAATAGATTCTACAACTTTAAGTTTACAATCCCAGTCAATTGCTGCTACTATTTGATTTGATTCAGATGCTGCTCTAGAAAAGTTTTTACAGCCAGTAATTCGAGCAACATTTATAGTAGCAGGATATTTAAAAATCTCATATTTAGAACCATGATGGGCTTCTTTGCCAGCTTCTAAAACTAATAGATTTGGACACAACCTATAAGCTTCTTCCATGTTATGAGTGACAAATAAAGTTACTCCAGAATAATCGGCTAAAGTTTCTGTCATTTGTTGTTCTAATTGACTACGTAAATGTGTATCCAAAGCGGAAAATGGTTCATCTAAAAGTAATGCTTCTGGTTGACTTGCTAAAGCCCTCGCTAAAGCTACCCGTTGCTGTTGTCCTCCTGAAAGTTGGTGAGGATAGCGATCGCCTAAACCCTGTAATTCCATCGCTATTAATTGCTTTTCTATTTCTACTTTGATATTGCCATCAGATGATTCTTTAGGTAAACCAAAACCGATATTTTGGGCTACAGTCAGATGAGGAAATAAAGCATAATTTTGGAATAAAAAACCAATTCTCCGATCCCGAATAGGAACATTAATTCTTTGTTCAGAATCAAATAAAACTCTACCATTTAATATTATCTTTCCCTGGCTTGGTGTTTCTATCCCCGCCAAACAACGGAGAATCATACTTTTTCCTGCCCCAGAACTTCCCAATAATCCTAAAGGTTGATTATCGGTATGAAAAGCTATTTGCAGATGAAAACTCGCTAGTTGTTTTTCAATATCTATAAATAAGCCAGAGTTGGCAGCATTAGGAAGTAAAGAACAAGATTGATTTTCTAATTTTATTTGTATATCTTCTTCTCTATTTGCGCTTTTATTTTTATGTCTTTGTTCTTGCCAAATGTTAGTGATAAAAATTCCCGAAAAAGAAATAATCACAATAGCAATAGACCAAAACCAAGCTTCATTCATATCCCCTGCTTCCACTGCAAAATATATCGCCATTGGGATATTCTGAGTTTGTCCAGGAATATTACCAGCTAACATTAAAGTTGCGCCAAACTCCCCTAAAGCACGGGCAAAAGCTAAGGTTGCACCTGCAAGAATTCCTGGAAATGCTAAAGGTAAACTCACCCGCCAAAATATAGTTAATTCCTTAGCACCTAAAGTTCTTGCTGCTCGTAATAAATTACTATCAATTTGTTCAAAAGCAGCTAATGCAGTTTTATACATTAACGGAAAAGAAACCACCATTGCAGCTATAGCCGCACCATACCAAGTAAAAACAATAGTCAGGTTAAAAGGTTGTAATAGTTTACCAACCGGGCCATTATTACCAAAGAATAACAATAACAGAAAACCTACAACTGTAGGTGGTAAGATTAATGGTGCAACGAATATTCCCTCGATGAAAGATTTTCCTTTACCACGATATCCCAACATCCAATAAGCAGTACCAACACCTAAAAATAAGGTGATAAACGTCGCTAAAAATGAGGTTTTTAACGATATCCAAAGGGGTGATAAGTCCTGTGGCATATTCTGTTAATTTTATTTCCAACTCAGTTGGTATTATAGAACTCATTGGGGATCTATATTTTAATTAATCCCTGATGATCAGATACGTTGGCCTTGGTACAATGAGTAAAAAAAGAACCCCTAACGTATCCACAGCTAGATGCCTTTTCTGATTTTAGCTAAACAAATCATTGTCAGCTTTTGGCATAATTGTATCGGTTAAATTTGCACCGGTTAAATTTGCACCGGTTAAATTTGCACCTCTGAGGTTAGCAGCGGTTAAATTTGCACCTGCGAGGTTAGCATATTTTAAATTACACCAACTTAAATCAGCGTTGGTTAAATTTGCCTCACTCAAATTAGCACGGAATAAGTAGGAACTACCTAAATGGGATCTGGTTAAATTAGCTTTATAAAAATTAGCTTGATAAACATGACATTGCATTAATTCAGCTTCATATAAAGTAGCTTCACTCAAATCAGCAGCAATTAAATTTGCACCGATTAAAGTAGCAAAACTCAGATTACTGCGAATGAGTTGAGAGTTAGCTAAATCAGAATTTTTCAAATTAGCATAACTAGCATCAATGCCGATGAGATTAGCATCTGTAATCACAGCATCTTGAAAATTGACACTTTGTAAATTAGCACCAATTAAAATTACCTGACTGAAATCTGAACGATTTAGGTTAGCACCACTCAAATTAGCAATAGTCAAATTTGCTTGATAAAAATTAGCTTCTATTAACTTAGCATGAGATAAAATTGCACTACTTAAATTTGCCTGACTAAAGTTAGTTCTGACTAATAAAGCATTACTTAAATCTACCTTATTCAAATTCACATTTTGCAGATTTGCACCCCGGAGATTTTCCCATTGTAGATGAGCATTACTCAGGTCTATGTCAACTTCGGGGTTTTGGTTTCTCCATTTTGTCCAAGTAACTGCACCTGCCAACAGTAATTTTAAATGTTCTTGATTTGCCATTGTTCTGATTCCTGTATTCCTTTATTCCTGACGCTGACTTTCCCGTGTACGGCCTGGGCAATTTTCAATAGCAGCTAAAGCTCCGGCTGCACCGGCTAAAATATCTTGTTCTGCTCCCCCTAAATACAACCTGCCAAAACTGCCTACAGCTTGTACAGATAAAATATTGATTTGTGCTGATTTTTCAGCTTCGTTTGCGGCTAAAGCTGCATAGGCTGCTGGTTCAACTTCTAAGACATAGAGGGTTTCTCCTGCTAAGAGCAGTTGTCCTCTGCGGGTGCGGTTAATGAGTTGGGTTTGGTAAGCGTCAATATTGCGAATAATTTGACTAGAAACAACACGGGGTTTGATACAGTCTTCTTTCTTGACTTTTAAATAAGCTAAGATAGCTTCGCCAGCTGCGCGAATTTCTCCTTGAGAACCGGAATGGATTTCTAACAATCCATAGAGTCGTTCTACCATCTGCACACCGGGACGCACAGAGGCAGATTTTAAAGCGATGTCTGTAACTTTGTTGATTTCAATACCGGGTGAGATTTCAATCCATAGGGATGTGTCCCCTGGTAATGGCAAGAAACCTTGGGCCACTGTTCCCATATATGCGGCGTGTTGCGGTTGCAGATTGTCTAGAAATACGAAACTGCGTAATTCTATGCCCAAAGTTTTTTCTCCAGTTATGTGTATGCAATATAAGAGTTTACCGAATAACCGACACAGGAGTAAAACAGTTATCAGGAGTCAGGAGTCAAAAATATTTTACCAATTACCAATTACCCATTAAAACGGTGTTTTTGTTTGTAAATGCAGATTTACCCCTGTGTGGGGATGTTGAAAAGTGATTTCTCTAGCGTGCAGATATAACCTATGAGACTGATACAAAATATTGCTCCCATCCTCATTCCTCTGTGAACTCTGTGCCTCTGTGGTTCGTTTACTTCCTAAATTACACATAACTTCTAATCTAGTTATATCATCATTGCAACCATAAAGGCGATCGCCTAAAATATTTACACCTAATCCTAATATATCAGCAGAGTGAACTCTGATTTGGTGAGTTCTACCAGTCAGAGGAATAAATTCTACACGGGTGCAACTTTCCTGTTTTCCCATTACCCGAAATTTAGTAATACTCGGTTTACCTTTTTCAAAATCTACAATTTGATAAGGTCTATTTTCCGGGTTTCCCCACAATGGTAAATCAATTATACCTTGATTTGTATTCAGAGAACCTGCCAAAATAGCCTCATAAATTTTATCTACTTGTCTATTTGCAAATTGTTGATGTAGTTGTGATTGAGTAATTTTATCCTTTGCTAAGATCAAAATTCCCGAAGTTTCTTGATCTAAACGGTGTACTATTCTTAATTCACCATCATCTAAATTTTTTAACCGACTGAAAACACTATCCTGATTATATAAATAACGTCCAGGTACAGATAATAACCCCGCAGGTTTATGAACAGCAATTAACCATTGGTCTTGATAAATAATTTCCAAGTTCTGATCTTTAGAACTTGGCATTTTTAAACCTGACAGCAAAAACCCCATCAACGGTTGACATCGTTCAGCACAAGCACCATAAAACTCTCCCTGAATTTTATCTTTTACTAACGACTCACCCCACCAAAATTCTGCCATAGCTAAAGGTTTTAAATTATGACTTGCAGCATAATGTAATAATTTAGGAGCGCAACATTCACCCGTTCCTGTTGGTGTTCCCCAAGGAAATAACTGTTGTAAAGATAAAGACTTTCCATGAAAATTCATCAACTTATAAGCAGCGTGCATTTGACTTTGTAATTCCCTGGAAATTGCTTTTCTCTGTTTTTTCAGTTCTCTAATTTTAACCTCTGCTGCTGCAATTTTA
This sequence comes from Okeanomitos corallinicola TIOX110, assembly GCF_038050375.1. NCBI lineage: Bacteria > Bacillati > Cyanobacteriota > Cyanophyceae > Nostocales > Aphanizomenonaceae > Okeanomitos > Okeanomitos corallinicola. The sequence goes on from NZ_CP150886.1 coordinate 1,971,694, forward strand.
TTCTCTAAAGGTTGTAAAACTTCTTGTTGATGACGTTTGATATTTTTTTTCTCAATTCCCTGCTGACGACTTTCTGCTTCCAGTGCTGCTAAAGCCGTTGTTAGATTTTCTCCTATGAGAGTTGCTAAATATTCTTGACGTTTTTGCTGTCTTAATTGTTTACTGTGCTGATGTTGTAATTTAATGATATCTAACTGCTGTTGAAATTCAAGAGATAACTTTTGATATTCTTCCCTTTCCGGAATTTGTTTAAGTTTAATTATTTCCTGTTTAATACTTTCCAACTTCGCTAAAGTTTGACTTTCTAATAAACTTACATCTTCCCTTCCCGGAATAGGAGTCACCCAAGCATCCACAACACTGTCACCATTTAAAAGTCCAGAAAAAGCCTGAATAACTCTTTGTTCACCATTAGGTAATTCAACCAACAAAATACCATACATTTTCCCTTCCTGGGAATATATAGGGTTTTGACTAAGTTGCTGCATTAAACCTTTAGCTATAGATTCACTTAAAGTAGTTCTTGGTAATTGTAAAACCTCCCCAGTTTGTGGACATTTACCCTGATAATAATATTGGATATCTGTATAAATACTTTCAACATCTACATTAATAAAATCTGATAAAGGATGTAAAATCACCATAAATAAACTTAAAAAATAATAAATAAAATAATATTATCACAACATCATATTTTTCATCTGCGTTCATCTGCGTTCAATTATTAATATCTAATTCTGCTTGAATATTCAACCGTGCTAATTCCTCAGATGATTCCAACATTAAAGGTGTGAAATAAATAGAAGGACGCTGTAAAAACTTTGTTAATATCATTCTTCTACCCTTGATATATTCAACATCAGCAACCCAAGCATACTCTTGACGAATAGCTTGAACATATTCTTGGTATTGAATTTTATCAGCAGCGAAAATTCCTAAATCTGCATCCAGTAAAACTTGACTGTCTATATCATCCGCTTGATGATTTTTAGTAGCTAAAATTAACTGTTGTATTTTCTCAATCTTATTATAATTCAGTGCTAATTTTTTCAACATTTCTCCAGCATATTCAGCACTTTTCTCTTCATTATTTTTTGCATGAGTATCATAAACCAAATCATGAAACCAAACTGCAAGTTTCACCGTGGATAAATCTTCAACATACATTTTTAACATATCAATTGTAGTCAAAACAGAATGAATATGTTGTAATGTATGATAATAACGATGAGGTTGAGAATAAGCTAAAATCAAATCTGCAAATATTTGATTAGCAATTACCAAATCAACATTAAAAGGTTGAGTTATTTCCTGCCAATGATAAAATAGAATATTGTTCAGATTACTGGTAGACATAAATAACTATTTTAAAATTACAAATTACGAATTACAAATTACGAATGAGAATGAATTGCTTTCCATGCTCTAGAAATCACCTTTTTAGTAGATAGAGAAAAATTAGCTTTATTCATCATCCAATCATAATAACCAGGGTCTTTAGCAAAAACCTCTAACACAGTTTTACCTTTATACTTACCAAAATTAAACAAGATAGCTTTTTGTTCTTCATCATAAATCACTTTACCTGTAGGGTCTAAAAAATTAAATTTAGTCAATTGACTTAAAATACTCACATCATTTTTAATTGGTACAGTGACAGGAGAACCATCATTAATATTTTCCACATTTTCATAACGTTCTAGCTGTGCTTTCAAAACTTCATAGGTTGCACGAATATCCACTGCTGCATCATGCGCTCCTTCTAACTCTTGTCCACAATAAAACTTATAAGCTGCTTTTAAATTACGTCGTTCCATCGTGTGAAAAATAGCTTGTACATCTACTAAACGTTTATCGGATAATTTTAAACATATTCCCACTCTTAAAAATTCCTCTACCAACATTGGAATATCAAATCTATTAGAATTAAAACCAGCTAAGTCACTATCATCAAGAAAATGTAAATATTCCCCAGCAACATCAGCAAAAGTAGGTGCATCTTTGACATCATCATCATAAATACCATGTACCATTGAAACTTCTGCGGGAATAGGGATAGTAGGGTTAATTATTTGGTTTTTTAATTCTTCCCTCCCATCGGGAAACACTTTCAATATGGCAATTTGGACTATTCTATCTTTGGTTATATCTAATCCTGTAGCTTCTAAATCAATAAATGCTAGGGGTTTTAATAAATGAAGTTTCATAATTTAGATGTAAATTTAATAATAGAATAGCACCAAGTTGTTAAAATCTATATTATCATGTCAAGCACATTATATATGTTTAATTATTATGAATATTCTGTTGTTTAATTGGTAGTTCAATAATAAATTCTGTTCCCTCCCCTAGTTTAGTGATACATTGTAAATTTCCGTGATGTTTACCATTAATTACCTGATAGCTAATTGATAAACCCAGACCAGTTCCCTTACCTATAGGTTTTGTTGTAAAAAAAGGGTCAAATATTTGGTTTATATGTTCTTTGGGTATTCCCATACCATTATCTTCTATATGAATAGCAATACAATTATTTCTTACTTGTTTAGTTTGAATTTTGATTTTCTTTTCAAATTCTACTTCTTCTACTAAAAATCCTTGATATTTCTTCCCTTCTAGAGCGTCAATAGCATTACTAAGAATATTCATAAACACTTGGTTTAGCTGGCCAGGATAACATTCAATCAATGGTAAGTTTCCATATTCCTTAATAACTTCAATTTCGGGATGATGAGCTTTACCTTTGATTCTATGTTGGAGAATTAAAAGTGTATTATCAATACCTTCATGGATATTTACTACTTTCATATCCGCTTCATCTAGTCGAGAAAAATTTCTTAAAGATAAGACAATCTCACGAATTCTTTTAGTTCCTATCTCCAAAGAAGTAATTATTTTATTAGTATCCTCCAGAATAAAAGATAAATCTATGTATTCCATATAATCTTCAATTTCATCTATAGTTTGGGGATAATAAGTTTGATATAATTTAGTTAAATGAATCAGATTTTGCACATATTCCTTGAGTGGTGTGACATTCCCATGAATAAAGTTGACAGGATTATTAATTTCATGAGCTACACCAGCTACTAATTGACCTAAGCTAGACATTTTTTCTTTTTGAATTAATTGTGCTTGAGTCTCTTGTAGCTCCTTTATTGTTTTTTGTAATTGTTGAGCTTTTTGAGTTAATTCAATTTGAGATTGTTTCAGTTTAATTTCAGCTTCCTTGCGCTCAATTATTTCAGATTGTAAATCTTGATTAAGTTGGAAAAGTTCAGATGTTCTTTCTGTAACTCTAGACTCTAAGGAATAATAAAAGTTTCTTAATTTGATAGTCATTTGATTAAAATCATCTGCTAGTTGCTCAATTTCATCATTAGTTTGAATATCTAAATAATAATTTAAGTCTCCTGCTCCAATTTTTGCGACTCCAATTTGCAATTTATGCAGTGAACGAATTACCGGAACAATAATTATAATTAGTTTAAATAAAAAAACCAAAAATATACAAATAATTCCTAAACTTAAAAAAACCGTATTCATCTGTCTGATGCGCTCCAAATTACCAGTAGCAGCATAATTTTGGTTTTTAGCTGTCCGAGAAATATCTTCCAAGTAAAATGTTATATCTTTTATATAAGAGTTAATTGCTTGCAAATCTTGTTGAGAGATTAACACATCATCTCTACTATCTAGAGTATCAGCTAAATTAGTTAAAAAAGCATGACGACGATGTACAAAAGAAATATCTTTTGCTGCTTCATCCATAACAAGTTCTAACTCCTTCAGTTCTATTAAAAAGTTAGACCTGATGTTTTGAAACTTGATCATGTATGCAGTGTTGTGATTTAGGACTACAAAATCTTTTAGTGATAAAGCTTGGTCTTTTAAAGATTTTTCTAGTCCATGAGTAATTTTTAGTGCATAAGCAGTGCTTTTCTGTGCTTTTTGTGCAGCTATTTCCGCTCGATAAAGACGAAAAACACTACTACCCATCAGACATATCAAACCTATTAATATAGTAGAAGATACTAAGAATTTCTGCCAAATCTTCATATTCATGATTGAATCAATTTTTGATAATGGTAATTTGATTGAGAGTATTATCATCTAATTTTTTTTGCAGTTGCCTAATCCTTTCATAGTTCATATCATCTACTATGGTATATCCTGCTGTTTCTACTCCTGAAACTGCTATAATTCCTTCTGGAGCGTCGAGTAATGCTTTTTTTATCCCATTAATTAATCTGGGTTCTAGCTTTGTTGATACGACAATTGGATCAGTTGGTAATGGGGAAGATTCCCAGATTTTTACATACTTTTTTTGATCTAATTTGTTTTCTACCTGTGCTTTTAAAAAAGCTTCTTGATCTATTGCTATAGCATCAACTTTCCCCGCAATTAATGCTGCGATCGCTTGATTATGACTTCCTAAAAATTGAACTTCTTTAAATGCTTGTTCCGGATTAATTCCTAGTTTTTGAAATAACTCAACAGAAGGAATTAAAAAGCCTGTTGTGGAAGATTTACTTACAAATCCAAATCGGTTGTTATACAGGTCTTCTACACTTTTTATTTTGGCAGAATTGGCAATGATCATGCTGGTATGCCAAGGTCTACCTGTTAATTTAGTAATGGGTGCTAGTATGGGTTCAATTTCAGGATTTAGTTGCTTGGCTTTGACATAAGTTAGTGGACTTAAATATGCAATTTGTACCTTTTCATTGACAATTAATTCCACTGCTGTGTCATAATCTTTTTGAATTTGAATATCAAATTTTCTGGGTAAAACACTTTCTAAATATGCAGCTAAATCTTGTAATTTTGCTAGTTGTTCTGAAGAAGATTGAGCAGGGATTACGGCTATTTGTAGTGTTTTTGACTGCTGATTGAAATCAGAAGTTTGAGTGGGATTTGAGGAATTAGAATTGAAAATGAGTTGCTTTTTTTGATCAGAACATCCTGTACACCACACTAAGATAGCCAATAATATGACTGATGGCATCGGTATCTTATTGAATGAATAGAGAATCGTTTTCCGCTGATAATAAGCCATAGGTCAAATATTCTGGTCTGAGTCATGAGTCATAAAGATAATCTAGGATCAGTCACTACAATATGACTTCAATATATATACCCACCATTTCCTATTCTCTCGGTAAATCAATGTGATCCGGGAAAATTAAGCACGATATATCATGATCGTGCAGGGAATATTACATATTTTTCCTTTTTCTTTACTTTCTTTACTTAAATTTAAACTGGAAATACAGTTTAGTAAAGAGGTCATTTTTTAGATTCCATTGGCAAGCTCTATGTAGTATGATAGTTTTTGCTAGGGTTTGTTTGAATTGGGATTTGCTCAATAAATTCAGGAATATAAAAGCTATTTATTCCCCCATTACCTACCAAAAACTTTGTCAGGAAGCCTGAATTACTGTATGGATAATGATCTCATCGCTTTTTTCGCAGGTGCAACTTTACTAATAGTCTATTTAATCTTTTCTGCATTCACAGAGATGGGTACTAAACTGCCCTGGAAAAAATAATTTATTAATGCCTGCAACTTATTTTCAAGGATGGCTAAAAATGAAAGATCCACAAAAAAATCATATCAAAATTGATCCAGCAACAGTAGTTTTAATTGCTTCTGCTTTGATACTTTTACCGTTACTATTTGCTGGTTTCTGGGGGTAGATGTAGTTCTATTCTACAAGTTCATTGACAGGGAATCTATCAATTAATTGCATTGCTCTTTGAGCATTAGCTCGCAAAGTTTCCGGAACAAAAGGAACGTGGGGAATTTGAGATAATAAATCCAATGTTCGGCGTAACAACCTAACTACATCTCCTTCATCTAAAGTAGTATTTAAACATAATTCGCCCCAGTCCATGCCTAATGCCCATTGTTCAACAATGGCGATTAATTCAAATTCTAACCATATAGGTAAGGCGACGTTATAACGACGTTGAACTTGAAATAATTTACGACGGATACCCCGCAGTTTGGCTAAGACATCTGCAACTTCGTTACTGAGGTTAAAACGCACCCTACTATCTGGTCTTGGTGTTTCTATGACTAATGCTGCTGCTGCTGCTGCTAAATGGTGAGGGTCTAAATTATCTAATTCCCCACTAGCGATCGCTAACCCTAACCATAACTCATTTTCACCACGAATTGCGGCGGCCATTTGTCCTAATTGTGTGGGAACTAATTCATCTAACCCATTAAACCGCTGCAATATCTGAATTAAATTTACAAATTCTTCCCAATGTTGTTGGGAATTTTGTTCTATTTCCTCTTCTAAGGTTTCTAACTCCGCTTCTAATTCTACACACCGCGCTCTTTGTTTAAAGATATGGGCAATATTTCCAGCTTGATGTAAGGGGTTATTTTCTAATTGTGCTTGTACTGCATTTACCCGACTTAATTGAGTAGCCAATTCTGGAGGCATATACATAAATTTCGTCGGATCTGGTATGCTTTTAACGATGATTTCTGTCTCTTCATTACCGCGCACAGACTGACCCCGTTTAAAACCCAAATCATCTGGTGGTAAGAGATTTTCTGGTAATTCTATTTTTGGTATTTCTGCATATAAATCAATCACATCTGCGGATGTAGCCACATACCAGCGATTATTTTCTGCTAAACAAATAAAGTAAGCTGTTTGACCTACATCTGGTGCTTTACCAACTAATACAGCTGTTAAAGGTAAAGTCGCTGTCATGGTTTTATCTTTCAAACTTAACAACGTCCCCGATACAGCAAAATCCAACATCATAGAAATCTGCTCTTGTCTATCTTCCCTCGCTTGTTCTTGGAGAGTCCTAAAGATATGACGTTCTACTTTTAAACGTTGTCGGCATTTTTCATATAAAGCCACTTCGTTATCATCAACTGTAGCTATATCAGCATTAATCTTTGCTAACTCTGCTTGAATGGCTGCTATTTCATCATACTCTGGCTTTAAATATAAAGTCGCCATATACTGGCCAAAACTGCGCTCTATTAGTTCCTTAGCTTGTTCTAAAGTATGAGTTTGTAATAAATTTAATACCATCCCATAGCTAGGGGTAAACTGACTAACTAGGGGGTCTGCTGGAGATGTAGCTAAATAAGCTGCTTCTTTTGCCCCTTCAAATGGTGTTTGAATTGTGACAACATAACCCTGTAAATCCATCCCCCGCCGACCAGCACGACCGGACATTTGCAAAAACTCTGAAGCTTTTAACAAGCGGTGTCCGTTATCTGTGCGTTTGGAAAGGGTAGAAATTACTGTTGTCCGTGCTGGCATATTTATACCTGCCGCTAGGGTTTCAGTGGCAAAAACAACTTTGATTAATCCCTGCTGAAATAGTTCCTCAACTAAAACCTTCCAGGCTGGTAGAATCCCGGCATGATGGGCAGCCACTCCCCGATACAAGGGGGCAATTTGTCCCGAACGTCCTGCTTCTGGGTTGCGGGCTAAAAAATTATCAATTTGTCTACGTAATATTTGGGATTCTTCATTATTGACTAACCACAGGTCTCCTACTTCAGCTACAGCTTTATCACAACCTCTGCGGCTGAAAATAAAGAAAATGGCTGGCAGCATATCTCGCTGTGCTAGTTGATTTAGGGTATAAAGAATACTCGGTGCTTCTGGTCTGGCGGCTTTGCCTCGATCCCGTGAACCTTTTTTACCTCTTCTAACTAAACGAGGGTTAATTTTAGTATTGCTTTCATTGAGTAAGGGAAATAAGCCTTTGGGGTTGCAAAAGTGGAATTCTAAGGGAACTGGGCGAAAATCGGAATAAATCAGGTCTGTCGGTCCATGAACGCGGTTTAACCAGTCTGTGAGTTGGTCACTGTTAGCCACAGTAGCGGAAAGGGCAACCAGTTGGACGGCACGGGGACAGTAAATAATGGATTCTTCCCAGACTGTACCCCGTTGACGATCATTCATGTAGTGGCACTCATCGAGGACTACAGCCTCGACATCTACTAAGGAGATGCCAATTTGACCTATGGGTGTGCCATAGAGCATATTACGGAAAATTTCCGTGGTCATGACTAAAATCGGTGCGTCCCTGTTGATGGAGGCATCACCGGTTAAAAGTCCTACCTGATCAAATCCGAATTTTTCCCGAAAGTCCCGTAATTTTTGATTTGATAAAGCTTTGAGGGGGGTGGTGTAAAACACACGTTTCCCTCGCGCCAAGGCGCGATAGATGGCGTATTCCCCTATAAGTGTTTTCCCTGATCCTGTGGGCGCGCAGACTACTACTGAACGTCCAGCATTGAGGGAGGCGATCGCATCGTGTTGGAATTGATCTAGCTCGAAGGGAAATAGCAACCCTAAGTCAAGTTCTGAAGAGGGGGTAGGGTAATTCACTCAATCATCTTTTGCAACCGGAATAGTTCCTATCATAACCTGATTCGTGAATGGTGATGGGTAATTGGTGATGGGTAGTCGGGGATGGGTAATTGGTGACAAACACCAAGTAAATATTTTAACAGATAAATAAGTGGATTACGTAGGACTATGTTCATATATTTGGTATATGGGCGATCGCTACTTGGATAAATAAATATTGCTATATTACTGGAAAATGAAGTATGTTCGATTCAATTTAGAGTAGTTTTGGTAATTTTATTAAAAAACTCTCAAAAAATAAGTGGAGATTTAGAGAAATGCAAATTACCTTAGATATACCTGACGAATTAGCCACCAGATTACAATACTTTGAAAATCAAATACCGCAAATTTTAGAATTAGGAATTAGAGAGTTAAATACTATCAGGTAATCATCCCATCTAATTGATAGAGATATGAATCCATGTTACAATTAAGCTGTTATATAAAAGTTATGCAAATGGAAATTACCAAGCTATCAAGTCAAGGTCAAATTACTATTCCCCAAAATTTAAGAGAACAGTATCAGTGGCAAGATGGTCAAGAATTAATAATAATTAATGTGGGTGATGGAATTTTATTAAAACCTAAAAAAACTTTTCCTGAAACAAAATTAGATGATGTTGCTGGTTATTTGAATTATCAAGGAAAAGCTAAAACAATTGAAGACATGGAACAAGCCATCGCTCAGGGAATAGAAGAATCATGGAATCAATGATTGCTATTGATACTAATATCGTCATTAGATTTATTACTAGGGATGATAAACTACAGTATCAAAAAAGTTTAGCATTATTCAAAACTAAAAATATTTTTATTCCTGATACTGTCATCTTAGAAACTGAGTGGGTATTGCGGTTTGCTTACAAGTTTAAACCTGTAGAAATTTGCCAAGCTTTGAGAAAAGTGTTTGGGTTACCCAATGTTTATTTAACTCATGAGAATTTAATTTTACAAGTTATTGAATGGCATGAAAATGGTATTGATTTTGCAGATGCTTTTCATTTAGTTTCTAGTAGTCATTGTTGAGAGTTTTATACTTTTGATGAGAAATTTATTAAAAAATCTCAAAATTTATCAAATTCAACAGTAAGAAAACCTGATTTGTAAGCTTTGATGGTTAAAGCGATCGCTCTATTGAGTTACCGCTAAACAATTCTAACTGTATAGCATCTTCTGTAGTCCCTTCCTTTTCTATCTTACCTTTATCTTTGCCAAAACGATCTGTAGGTATTAATAATATTGGATAATATTCATGTTCTTCAATTATTCCTGCAAAACGAAACCAGGAAAATTATGAATAACCCCCTCTCCACATCGAAGAGGGGATAAAGGGTAAAATTAAGCCGGATAAATCCTTAACCTGCGATTAGGTTCTTCACCAAAACTATTAGACTTGAGCCGATAATGTTCCACCAACTCATGCTGCATTTTTCGCACTTGGGGAGAACGGGGTAACAACTCCACAGGTTGACCTTTGGGAATAACTATTTGCTCAACCGCAAGTCTTGCTTCCTCCAAAGCATCCATCTCGTCATCACTCCCACTGTGCAAAAACAGTTGTAACTCCTTATCATCGCCTATGTCTGGCTCATCAATATTTAGTAACCGTCGCAAACCCCGACTAATCTGCGGAATGGTACTAGATTTAATCATGTGAATGGGTATGTGACGCGCCTTAGCCATTTGCCTTAACTTAGCGTGATTCTTAACGTGCGATCGCAAAGCCAGAATCGCATCAGAACTATCTAAATCCTTCGTCAACACCACCGGCAAACTCAACACACCAACCACCTGTTCCAACTGGTGACGACTCACCCCATAAGGGTAAATGTGCAGAGGTAAATCTTCCCCATTCGGGCCTGCTAATTTACTGCTTCTAAAATCAACAGTATCCCCATAATTGAAAGATTCATCTAACAAGCGGTCAAACTCACTCTGGCTACCTCTCCCTGCTTCCACAGATAAAGGCGGTAAAGCTACCATTTGTCCAGAAGCACGCCAACCATTCACCTGTTTAACCGCAGGCAAAGAATTTTGCTCACTACCCAAGCCATTTCCACGGCCATTCACCAGAGACAACTGTCTAGTAATAGAAACCTTACCCTTTTCATCCACCATTCGCGTTTGTGGGTTAGGTTGACGACCCCGTAACAGAGTATCAACAGTATCAGCGACACTTTCGTGTACTACCCAACGTTGTCTCTCCGTCATTTCCACAGCAATCTCGAAAGTAGGAGGGGCTTTACGTTCCAAAACCGTCTTTTGTGAACCCCTTCTTCTAGCCTCATCATCTCCCAGCGTTACAGCCTGAATACCACCTACCAAATCAGAAAGGGTAGGGTTTTTAATCAGATTCTCAATTTGATTACCATGAGCAGTACCAACTAATTGTACACCCCTCTCCGCAATTGTACGGGCTGCAAGAGCCTCCAATTCTGTACCAATTTCATCAATGACAATCACCTCCGGCATATGATTTTCCACCGCCTCAATCATCACCTGATGTTGTAATTCTGGCTTTGCCACCTGCATCCGCCGAGCGCGACCGATAGCCGGGTGAGCAACATCACCATCTCCAGCGATTTCGTTAGAGGTGTCAATAATTACCACTCGTTTATTCAGGTCATCGGCCAACACACGGGCAATTTCCCGTAAAGCAGTAGTTTTACCCACACCAGGACGACCCAGCATAAGTATGGATCTACCAGTTTCCACCAAATCGCGGATCATGCCAATAGTCCCAAACACAGCCCGACCGACACGACAGGTCAAGCCAATAATCTTACCACTGCGGTTACGGATAGCGCTAATGCGATGTAAAGTTTGCTCAATTCCAGCCCGATTATCTCCGCCAAATGTTCCGACTCGTTGAATGCAATCATCTATTTGTAATTGAGTAACGGGAGTTTCGCTCAGATACTCAGCCTCATGGGGAAACCGCGCTTCTGGGCGACGACCTAAATCCAAAATCACCTCAACCAAATTATTGCATTGAGGATGATTTTCTAGCTTTTGCTTGAGGTCTTGGGGCAAAATGTCCAGTAACTTTTGGAGATCTTCTGTAATCGTCATGCTTTCTATGGTGACGTTGTGAGAGATAACGAATGAGCAATGAAAAGCCCTTACTGTGACTTAATCTGGGAAACGAGAGAATTAGCAAGTTCTACCGCTTGCCAGAGTAATTCTGGATTTTTTTCCAAGCCGACACTTGCCTGAATACCAGTGGAACTCACCTCCTGATTTTCTAACTGTTCAAAAATGGGTGACAGCAACACACGGGCGTAGCTACCATAAGCCACACCAGCAATGAACGCAGAAGACAAGTTTTCCCCCTTGCTCCCTGCTACGCCACTTTCTCCACTTGGGGAAACCCCAAGACCGCAGTGGCTCCCCTTCTCCCCTGTCTCTTTCAAAAGCTCCATCGCCTTCAATTTCGGGACAGTGTAGCTATTAGTACCCCCTGCTAACTGCACATATCCCGGTAGGTTTGCTGTCAAAACTTTTTGCCCTAACTTAATCGTGGCAATGGTAGTACCATCTCCAATATCACCACTCATCGAGCGCCCGTCTGTTTGCCAAATTAATTCTTGGCAGTGCGGGGTGATTAAATCATAAATTGCTTGCAGATAATCAATTAATCCTTCACCATCATTACAACTGATAGCTACTAACTTTAATTTATTGATCCAAGGAGCGATACCTGTCCACAAACGCTGGAAATCTGCCAAACGCCCGACTTTTGTATGAATTTCTATAGCATCTATTCCCGTTGACATAACCAGTGGTGCAATTGCTCCCGGCGTTGACACATAAGAAGATGTGAAAATTATCTCATAAGGACAAGCAGGAACGCAACGCCCACAGCCATAACATTTGTCGGTAATAATTCCTGAAAAGCTATCTTTTTGATTGTTAAAAACTATAGCCTGTGCTGGACAAATTCTTTCACAGGGTCTAGGACAATTTGCCGGACAATATTGAGGATTAAATTCTGCTTTTCTAAAATGGGGATCTTCGCCATCGTTGAGGCTGACCATTAATAGGGGTAAATTCCCTTGCCAGCCAAATCCACGGGCTTGAGCTTCTTCAACCAAGTCTTTAGCCACCTGTAAACCTTCGTGGACAGCAGCAATAACTGCCGGATCAGCTGCCACATCTATGCAGTCAGCACCAGCCAAAGTGTAGGCTATGGTCAAATTTCTAACCGCAGGTAGATGTTGGAAACTAGCTCCACAAATCAGTTTGAACCAGTGTCCTTGTTTTAGAGATTGCAAAGGGGCTAACAGTTTAGTCACTCTTCTATTATGCTGTTTTCCCTCTCAAAATTGCAGTCTGTAGTTAAGAAAAAGTCTAATTTTTTTTATAAGGGGGCAGAGGAGTGGGGTAATGGGGAGGATGAATAACCCAATTAATTCCCAATGCCCAATACCCAATACCCAATACCCAATACCCAATTCACTTTGCAGATGGATACAAGGGTGTATCATCAAGACCACCAACTTTGTTGAGAGGCCAGAAACGAACTACAGCGCGACCAATAATGTTTTCCCGTGGGACTAAACCCCAGCAACGCCCATCATAACTACTACTACGGTTGTCACCTAATACTAGGTATGAATCTGGCGGGATGGTTTCTGGTTGAGCTAGAAAAGGGGGCTGAGTTGCTGATGTACAAACCTCAACAGATGTCTGTATGGAGGGAGATAAATATTTATCTTCTGGGAGAAGTTGATTATTAATATAGACTTTGCCATTTTTAATTTCTACTTTTTCTCCAGGCAGACCGATGATTCTTTTAATAAAGGCATCATTGTATTTTTCTCTTTTTAATTCTTCTGTGGGAGAAAATACGACGATATCTCCCCGTTCAGGGTCAGCAAATCTATACTTCACCTTATCAATGATGATTTTGTCTGCTTTCCACTGATCTTGTACACCATGTAATGTGGGTTCCATAGATCCCGTAGGAATCCAACGTGCTTCAGCGACGAAGGTACGAATTCCCAAGGCAAGAAAGATACTTAGAATAACAGTTTTACTTAGCTCGACAATCCAAGAATTATTGGGTTGTTGGCTAGAGTTTTTATCAGACACTTGATTTTGCATGAAATTACTTAAATTTTAGAGTTAAGAGGCAAGCACTGAACTTATTGGGGAAGACTCTATTTATTATCTTAACTAGATATTGTTGTTTTCCTTTGTTTTCCTGAGCAAGATATAAGATCAGTTTGATATGGGAACATAGGTGACAGGTGACAGGTGACAGGTGACAGGTGCTACGCCACGCTCCGCTATCAGCAAGCCCTATATATCTTTCTTTTGTACGGGTGAATGGCCGTTTGCCCCTCCTGACTCATAAATTAATTTTTTTAACGCACACTACAAGATAAAACGGATCACTGTTTACTGTTAACTGAGAACTGTTAATTGACAAATTCATGTCGTCTCCAAAAAGTTTACTAATTCGCCAAGCACGTCTAGTTTTACCTAATGGTGAGTTTATGGTGGGGGATGTGCTGACCCAAGGGGGTAAAATTGTTGAGGTAGCCTCAACTATAGCTAATGCCACACCGTCCCAAGAAATTGACGCACAAGGTTTAACTTTGTTGCCTGGGGTGATTGATCCCCAAGTACATTTCCGAGAACCAGGGTTAGAACACAAGGAGGACTTGTTTACGGCTAGTTGTGCTTGTGCTAAGGGGGGTGTTACTTCCTTTCTGGAAATGCCCAATACTCGACCTTTGACTACTAGCCAGTCGGCTTTGGATGACAAACTCCAACGGGCTGCTAGTAAGTGTGTAGTTAATTATGGCTTTTTTATTGGGGCAACTGCGGATAATTTGCCGGAGTTAATTTCTGCCCTTCCGACTCCAGGGATTAAGATTTTTATGGGGTCTATGCACGGTGATTTGCTGGTTGACCAGGAAACGACTTTAGAAAATATTTTTGCCCATGGTAGTCGTTTGATTGCTGTTCATGCTGAGGATCAGGAGAGAATTAAACAACGTCGTCAAGAGTTTGCAGGAGTTAGTGATCCGGCTGTTCATTCCCAAATTCAAGATAATAAAGCGGCTTTGCTGGCGACTCAACTGGCTTTAAAACTCTCTAAAAAATATCAACGACGGTTACATATTCTGCATATGTCCACAGCGGAGGAAGCTGAGTTATTGCGTGTAGATAAACCTAGTTGGGTGACGGCAGAGGTAACACCACAACATTTGTTGTTAAATACTGATGCTTATCAAACTATTGGCACTTTAGCACAGATGAATCCACCGTTGCGATCGCCCCATGATAATCAGGTACTTTGGCAAGCTTTACGGGATGGTGTGATTGATTTTATCGCTACTGACCACGCCCCACACACTTTAGAGGAAAAAGGCAAAACCTATCCTAATACTCCTTCTGGTATGCCTGGTGTGGAAACTTCTTTACCTTTGATGTTAACTTCGGCACAGGAAGGAAAATGTACTGTTGGTCAGGTTGTAAAGTGGATGTCTAAAGCTGTAGCTCAGGCTTATGGTATTCCTAATAAGGGAGAAATTACTCCTGGTTATGATGCTGATTTAGTCTTGGTAGATTTAAATAATTACCGACCTGTGAAAAATGAGGAAGTTTTAAGTAAATGTGGTTGGAGTTCCTTTGAGGGTTGGAATTTAACTGGTTGGCCTGTAACTACCATTGTCGGTGGTGAAATTGTTTATGACCAAGGAAAGGTAAATACGCAAGTTCGCGGACAGGCTTTACAGTTTGTGTAAAAAATTTAGCTGGCAGTTGAAAGGGATAATTTCCACTTGACGAGTGCCATTTTCACCATCAGTTAAAGCAATTTTGACATAACTCTCTGGGAGATAGGGCATTCGTTCCGCCCATTCAATGGCCACAATTCCCAGTTCTACTTCTATTCCTTCCCAGTAACTTTCTAGATTTAATCCTGTTACTTCTTGGGGTTCTAAACGATACAAATCTAGGTGATATAAAGGAATACGTCCTTCGGTGTATTCATTAATTAAGGTAAAAGTAGGACTAACAATTGAGTCAGTAATTCCTAAACCTTTACCAATACCTTGCACCAAGGTAGTTTTACCAGCGCCCAAATCACCCTCTAATAAAATCACAGTTCCAGCAGCTAGGGTTTCTCCCAGATTTATACCTAACTGCTGTGTTGCTTCTGTATTGGGAAGAAAGAGTTTAGTCATTGGGAATTGGTGATTAGTTGTCTAATTTTGACTTTTGACTTTTGACTTTTGATTTCCCCAAGGGGACTCCACTGTACCATTTCAATAACACCTTAGCCAGTTTCTGGGGGTCGTGGCGGACAAAGCCCGTTTCATCTTCATGTATGACGTTGGCTGGTACTATTCGTCTTCCCAGTTGGGTGACAGTTTCCCTATCTAAGAAAACGGGATGAGAGTTTTGTTGGGCGTAGCGAATTAAAGCTTGGGCGGATGGGGATTTTTTATGTACCAAGACTGCATCAAATAACTTTCTATCTCCGCAAGCTGCATCAATAGCTTTGATATGTTCAGCAACTGTAAAACCTTCTGTTTCTCCCGGTTGGGTCATGATATTGCAAATATAAATCCGGGGTACTGTAGTAGCTGCGATCGCATCGGCAATTTCTGGTACTAATAAGTTAGGTACTAAGCTGGTGTACAAGCTACCAGGACCAATGATAATATAATCAGCCTCTTTAATTGCTTTAATTGCTGCGGGTACAGCGGGAGGATTTTCAGGAATACAACCGATTTTGGCGATTTTTCCCCCAGCTTTGGGAATACTAGATTCACCTTCAATTCTGCGTCCATCTGCCATTTCTGCCCAAAGACGCACATCACTGAGGGTTGCTGGTAAAACTTGTCCTCTGACAGCCAGAACTTTAGAACTAGCTGCAACAGCCCTTTCTAAGTCTCCAGTAATGTCACTCATGGCAGTTAAAAATAAATTACCAAAACTGTGACCTGTTAAACCATCCCCTGCGCGGAAGCGATATTGAAATAGTTCTGTTAATAGCTTTTCTTCATCTGCTAGTGCAGCCAAACAGTTGCGAATATCTCCCGGTGGTAAAACCCCAAATTCCTGGCGTAATCTACCAGAAGAACCACCATCATCAGCTACAGTAACAATAGCTGTAATGTTGGCACTATAGGTTTTTAAGCCTCTGAGTAAAGTTGAAAGTCCAGTACCGCCACCAATGACTACTATTTTTGGACCCCGGTACAAGCGGCGATATGCTAGGAGAACGTCTATTAGTTCTTCGTCGTCCCCTTGAGGTCTTAATACTTCGGTGATTGAACCTACTGTGCGAGATTGTCCCCACAGTAAGAGTAGCAAGCCAATGATTAAAACCAAAGGCCCGCTAACGTAGTTAGGCAATATCTCTGTCAGAAATCCCAGCAAACCTCTGAGAAACTCTAACGTCCAAAAAATTGGGGTTAGCTTAATCCAAATAGCCAACCCCAAACTTGCCAGTAAAACACCTCCAATACTGACTAGAAACCAGCGTTTTACTGATATTCCAGGGGATAACCACTTAAACCACTGGTTAACCCGATGGGAAGTGCGGCCATGTGACTTGAGTTGTATTGCGTTGAGGGCTTGTCTAAGAAAACCGATTGACATACCTAATAGGGAACAGTGGTACAAACAATGTTTAACAGAAAATGTACACTACCTGGTTTGAAAATCAAGGGTGAAATTAATAATAAATCCTGCAATTAGCAGAACAATTCCACAATGAATATAAAAATTGCTTATAGTCGCCGTAGGGCATTGGCAGACTTGAAACGGGCCGGGAAAACAGGTGAGACTTGCTGACAGCAATGGTATTGTCAATACTCCAAATCCTGCTAGTTGTAAAAACCTACATCCGTCAGCCCTGCTTCCCCGGCCAGTATCAAACCGGGGAATTACTGATATTAATTAAAGTCCCTGAATTAATGTCATCCGACTCAGATTAGCTAAAACACTACCCACAACATTGAGTGCCAGGAAAGCTAAAATGGGTGAAAAATCCATACCACCCAATGGGGGGATAATAGAACGAAATAGATTGAGATAGGGATCACTAACTTGGCTTAAAGCCGCGAATGGTTGATTAGACCAATTGATTTGGGGAAACCAGGTTAATAAAACCCGAACAATTAGCACATAGCTATAAATTTGGACAAAACTTGCCAAGGTGTCAAAAAGTAAATACATAGTTAGGTGAGTTTTCTACTAAAAGTCAAATGCGGTCTTATGTATTGATTTTAATCGAGTTGATGTGATCAGAATCTTCCCATCACATCTAAGATAGGTTTTTCTCCATAAAACAGCTTCTATTCATGAATCTTGGGAGACAGCGCTTTCGCCTTGTGAGGATGAACCGTTAACGTTACCGAGCTGATCTCGCACATCATCAATGGTAGCGTTGAGTTGGGCAATTTTATCTTCTAGGGATCGCCTTGCGCTTTCCATTTCTAAATCTTCACTGGCTGCTGATCGCATCTGTCTTCTTTTGCCTTTCTTGCCTTCTACCGCAACATCAGCAATGGTTTCATCTTCTGAGGAATTTTCCCGGCGAGATGCCAACACAGAACCCAAAACCCCACCAACTACACCACCAACAATAGTTCCCAGTAAAAAGCCACTGGCAAAACCATCTTTTTGACTCATAATTTTCACCGCCTTTAAGAAAGCAAATTTACGATATTTTCGCTAATTTTCTGGCTTTAAAAGCATCTTCGCCTAAGTTCCAAAAATGCGATCGCCAGCATCCCCTAAACCTGGGATGATAAACCCTTGATCATTGACTTGGCCATCAATTGTCGCACTGTAAACCGTTAAACCTGGATAAGCAGCACTTAATTTTTGTAAAGCTGGTGGTGCAGCAACCACACACACAACTCTTGTAAATGCCGGATCAACACCTCGTTGTATCAATTCTGCCATTGCTGTCATTATAGATCCTCCCGTAGCCAGCATTGGATCGGTAATTAACACCCTCGTTTCTGGATCTAATTTTTCTGGCAGTTTATTCAAATAACAAGAAGGTTCTAAAGTTTCCTCGTTTCTGACCAAACCCAAATGATAAATTTTGGCTAAAGGCAATACAGTCTGCGCTCCATCTAATAAGCCTAACCCAGCCCGGAGAATTGGCACAACTGCTACAGGTATTTGTGGATCTATGACAGTCCCTGGGCAAGCTGCTAAAGGAGTATCTATCATAGTATCTTGCGTCACTAGCCAATCCCGCGCCGCTTCATAGGTTAGCCATCTTCCTAATTCAACAATAGCAGAGCGAAATAAAACTGAAGGCGTAGCTGCATCACGAGCTACCGCCAACCAATGCTTAATCAAGGGATGGGGTGGAACATAAACCAGCAATTGTTGAGTCATAGCCAAAAAAGCGTAGCCTGTCGTTATGTAGAAACTGAAACCCTATCATACTCTTTTGGCGTGTGGTTGAAGTAACAAACCAGTTTCATCACCGAGCAACAGGCAAAAGGCAAAAAATTATTGAGATTTATTTTCAATAGTAGTTGACATATTTTCTCAATCAAGGCTATATTTATTTATAGTGTTCTCCTCTCTTTAAAGGATCGGCAGACGGGATCAGCCAGCGGTAGCGGGCTTGTCCCTCTTTTTTTTCACCTACACTCTCAGAACCTAATTTTTCTGCCTACCTGTCTTAAAATTACGAATTACGAATTACGAATTAATTATGTTTGATGTTATCGTTATCGGTGCTGGAATAGGTGGTTTAGTTACAGCCACCCAACTAGCTGCTAAAGGTGCTAAGGTCTTAGTCTTAGAACGTTACCTAATTCCCGGTGGTAGTGCAGGTTACTTTCAGCACCAAGGCTATACATTTGATGTTGGTGCATCAATGATTTTCGGCTTTGGGAAACAAGGAACTACCAACTTACTCACCCGTGCCTTAGATGCAGTAAATGTTAAACTAGAAACTATCCCTGATCCTGTGCAAATTCATTATCATTTACCCAACAAATTAGATATCAAAGTTGAGCAAAATTATGAGAAATTTTTACAAAATCTGATAGCTTATTTTCCACAGGAAGAAAAAGGAATTCGTCGTTTTTATCATGAATGTCAAAAAATATTTAATTGCCTTAACAGCATAGAATTATTATCTTTGGAAGAACCCAGTTATGTGATGCGGGTATTTTTTCAAAACCCTTTAGCTTGCTTGGGTTTAGCAAAGTATTTACCGCAAAATGTCGGTGATATCGCAAAACGTCATATTAAAGATCCTTTACTTTTAAAATTTATTGATATTGAATGTTATTGTTGGTCAGTAGTCCCCGCAGCTATGACACCAATGATTAATGCGGGAATGGTATTTTCTGATCGGCATTATGGAGGTGTTAATTATCCTGTGGGTGGAGTAGGAAAAATCGCCCAAAAATTAGTAGCAGGTTTAGAAAACAAAGGTGGTAAAATTGAATATCAAGCCAGGGTAACAAAAATTATTACTCAACAGGGAAAGGCAGTAGGTGTACAGTTAGCAAACGGTAAAATTTATCATGCTAAAAAAATAGTTTCTAATGCCACTCGCTGGGATACCTTTGAAAAATTATTACCAACAGCACAGATGCCAGCTAATGAAAAAAATTGGCAACAAAAATATCAAAAATCACCGAGTTTTTTAAGTTTTCATCTGGGTGTGAAAGCGTCTGTTTTACCACCAGGAACAGAATGTCATCATATTTTTCTAGAAGACTGGGAGAAAATGGAATTAGTCTCAGGGACGCTGTTTGTTTCTATTCCCACTTTACTAGATCCTAGTTTAGCCCCTACAGGTTATCATATCATTCATGCTTTTACACCTGCTTGGATTAGTAATTGGCAGGAGTTGACTGCTAATGAATATGCAGAGAAAAAAGAACAAACTGCTGGGGAAATTATTAATAGATTAGAGCGAATCTTTCCTGGCTTAGATGCAGGTTTAGATTATATGGAAATAGGCACACCCCTCACCCATCGGCGGTTTTTAGGTCGTGTGGATGGGACTTATGGACCCATACCCAGGCGAAAATTGCGGGGGTTATTGGGGATGCCTTTTAACCGTACAGCCATCCCTAACCTTTATTGTGTGGGGGATAGTACGTTTCCCGGTCAGGGTTTAAATGCTGTGGCGTTTTCTGGGTTTGCTTGCGCTCATCGTATTGCTGTAGATTTGGGAATTAAATCTTGAATTTAGACGTTTATTCCTAATATAGCAGCGGCTTTGTGTGTTTGTTTCCAGGAAGCATTCACAGTTTCTTGCACCATGATTAAGTAAATTTTAGTTGATGTTTTTAAAAACGAACCACTGAGGCACAGAGGACACGGAGAAAAGTTTTTTAAAAACAGCTTTCTAGGGTGCTTTATCTCAGAAAGTAAAAGCACCACAAATATTAAATTAAGTTAGTTTAATTTAATTTAATTTAATTTAATTTGATTTTACTTGCTGCTTTGCTTGCTTTTTCTCTTGCTGAATTTTCATCTTTTCCTTTTGCTAATGCTACTCCCATTCTCCGATAAGGATGTGCGGTTGGTTTACCAAATAATCTAATATCTACATCGGTTTCTGTTAATGCTTGTGCGACTCCTGTAAATGTGATAGCATCTGATTTTTTATCTGCTAAAATTACTGCACTTGCTGCATATCCTAATTGTTGAATATTAGGAATGGGTAAACCTAAAATTGCTCGCAGATGTAATTCAAATTCGTTTAAGTTTTGGGAAATTAATGTCACCATTCCCGTATCATGGGGACGGGGTGAAAGTTCAGAAAAGATAACTTCATCTTTGGTAATGAAAAATTCAACCCCGAAAATTCCCGCACCTCCTAAAGCATCAGTTACTTTTTTAGCTATTGCTTGAGATGCTAATATTTTATCATCAGAAATATTTGCAGGTTGCCAAGATTCTTGATAATCTCCTCTTTCTTGTCTGTGTCCAATCGGAGGACAAAATATAGTTTCTGCATTCCATTGTTTAATAGTTAATAAAGTAATTTCAATCTCAAAGTTGATAAATTCTTCAACTATTACTTTTTGACTATCACCCCTAGAATTATCAATTGCGTAATTCCAAGCTTTTTCTACTTCTGTTTTATCGTTAACGACTGATTGACCTTTTCCTGATGATGACATCACGGGTTTAACAACATTAGGAAAACCGATTTTTTCAGAAACTGAAATCAATTCTTCTAAGCTGACTGCATAACCATATTTAGCAGTTCTTACCCCTAATTCTTGATGTGCTAATTCTCTAATTCTGTCACGATTCATCGTGTAATTAGTTGCTGCTGCTGTGGGAATAACTGTAATTCCTCTTTCTTCAAATTCTTGTAATTTTTCGGTTCTAATTGCTTCAATTTCGGGGATAATAAAATCCGGTTGATGTTTACTAACTACTGCTTCTAAATCATTTGCACTGAGCATAGAAATAACTTCAGAACAATCAGCAACCTGCATTGCGGGAGCGTTTGCATATCGGTCAACGGCAATGATATAATTACCTAAGCGTTGTGCAGCAATCACAAATTCTTTACCTAGTTCTCCTGAACCAAGTAACATTAATTTTTGGGGTAGTTTGAGTGATTTTTTCATGGGTTGATGAGATTAATTTCCATATCATGTTATTGTAGAATAATAGGGGGTATTTGTTAATTTTTTGAATTTCTGATTTATTAAATTTAATTGCCAATGTTTATGAAATTCAATATTTTACAGTTTTGTTTATAGCAATTGCTTTAGCTGTATGATCTAAAATTTGATAGTTGACAGATGAAAATAACTAATAACTAAAAAAATGACACCTACTGAATTATTAATATTAGCATTTGCAGGAGTTATAGCCGGAATTTTAGCGGGTTTTTTAGGAATTGGCGGAGGTACAGTTTTAGTACCTTTATTAATCTCATTAGGTTTTGAATCAATTCAAGCAGTTGCTACCAGTAGTTTATCAATTGTGATTACTGCATCTGCTGGAAGTATTCAAAATTGGCGCATGGGATATCTAGATATAAAAAACGTTTTAGGTATGGCATTACCAGCCTTAATAACTGCCCAAATAGGTGTTTTTTTAGCTAATCTATTTCCCGAATATCTATTATTATTTACCTTTGGGCTATTATTAATTTCCAACGTTTATTTAGTTGAATTGCGTAAAAAAATCATCGCTAGAAAAAAAACTGAAGAAGAAGCAATTAGTAATCAGGAAAAACTAGATAATAAAAATCCAGATAATATTCATAAAAGCCGAGAAATTCGGAATAGAATTATCACAGGTGGTACTGGAGGTTTATTAGCAGGTTTATTTGGAGTAGGTGGTGGTGTAATTATGGTTCCTCTACAAATTATCCTATTAAATGAAAATATTAAAAGAGCAATTCAAACCAGTTTAGGAGTCATAGTTATCACTGCTATTTCCGCAACCGCTGGCCACGCTTATCGAGGTAATGTTTTATGGGAAACAGGCTTAATTTTAGGACTTGGTGGTTTATTAGGAGTACAATTCAGTACCCGGTTTTTACCAAAATTACCAGATAAAATAGTCAGTTTAGCTTTTAGAAGTTTATTAGCTATTCTATCTATTTATATTTTCTGGAAAGCATGGCAAACTTACCAACTTTGACTTTTTAAAATAAGGAAAGCGTATTAACGATAGCGTAACGTATCAAATAACTATCTTAGTAATAACATAACGCAAAAAATCTTTATTTTCTCTGTGTCTCTGTGGTTCGTTTTAAAAAATAAAATTGGCATTAAATACTACTCATCAAAACCAACATCTTCATAAACATGATTAACATTTCCCTCAAACCCAATACTGTGACAGTGAAATGATGTACTTTCACCTGTATAAGATTGTAAAACCCACAACCTTTCACTATTACGACGGAAACATTCAATGCTATAGTAACATGAGATATAAAGCTTCATCTATTGCATAAACGTATCAATTGATATACTCATGTTTAATAGCACTTTTTTCTTCCATTTCTAAGTATTCTGCCGATGTTAAATAGATTTCTGGGGAAGCAACCATATTGAAAACCTCCAAAATTTGGGGATGAGTGAAAATTTTTACCTATTGCTACTACACTAATTATTAAATATGAAGAATCCACACCCTTTCATTATTTGGCGATCGCGCTAGGATGTAATACAGTTAACGGCATAGTTTCAGGCGATTCAGTTTCTATGGAACATTTCCCCATCAAGGCTGTACAAGCTGCCTATTACGGCGAAAACTCCTACCGCACACCACCCCCAGATTTACCTTCTCTGTTATTAAAAGAGAGAATAGTTTATCTGGGGATGCCATTAGTTCCTGCGGTTACAGAGTTAATCATCGCTGAATTACTATTTTTACAATCTGACGACCCAGAAAAACCCATTAAAATCTACATCAACTCAACTGGTACTTCTGGTTACAGTGGCGAACCTATTGGTTTTGAAACCGAAGCCTTCGCTATCTACGACACCATGAAATACATCAAGCCCCCCATCCACACCATTTGTATTGGTTCAGCAATGGGAATGGCGGCCATGTTGTTGAGTGCTGGGACAAAAGGTTGTCGCGCCAGTTTACCCAACTCTTCCATTATCTTGCATCAGCCAAAGAGTTACGCTCAAGGCCAAGCAACAGACATACAAATTCGTGCCAGAGAAGTTTTGGCAAACAAAGCATCACTGGTGGATATTCTCTCTAGCACCACAGGACAAGCACCAGAGAAAATCATCAAAGACATGGATCGTTTGTTGTACATGACACCTTACCAAGCTAAGGAATACGGTTTAATAGACCGCGTGTTTGAGAAAGAAGAACTCGCCAACCCCCCAATGCCTACAAGTGTGCTTTAAGAAGGTGATTGGTGACTGGTGACTGGGTTATTAATCTAGCCTTGTCTACCTACACCCTACACCCCACCTCCCCACCTAAATAAATTAAAACTGGAGTAACTAAAATGCCTATAGGCGTACCAAAAGTTCCATACCGGATGCCCGGTGGACAATATACAGATTGGATTAGTATTTATGACCGTCTTTACCGGGAGAGAATTATTTTCTTGGGAAGAGATGTAGATGATGAAATTGCCAACCAAATTATCGCCGTCATGCTTTATTTGGATTCCGATGATCCAGGTAAAGATATCTATTTATACATCAATTCTCCTGGTGGGATGGTGACATCTGGCTTGGCAATTTATGACACCATGCAACACATCAAATCTGATGTTGTTACCATTTGCGTTGGTTTAGCTGCTTCCATGGGATCTTTCCTATTAGCGGCAGGAACAAAAGGTAAACGCCTAGCTTTACCCCACTCCCGGATTATGATTCACCAACCTTCCGGTGGAACTCGCGGCCAAGCTTCTGATATTGAAATTGAAGCTAGGGAAATTTTGCGAATTCGCAGCCAATTAAATCAGATTTATGCTGATAACACCAGTCAACCCTTGTCTAAGATTGAGAAAGATATGGATCGTGACTTCTTTATGTCTGCTCAAGAAGCCAAAGAATATGGTTTAATTGACCGTGTGATTGAAGAACGCATCTAAAAAAAGAAAAATAGATTCAAAATTCAAGGTTAAAAATTCAAAAGTTAGAATTATTCACTTTTAATTTTTAATTTTGAATTTTGGATTGGAGTAAAGCAAACATGGACATTGGAGACTGCTACCGTTTATTGGGTTTAAGGAAAGGAGCTTCTTTTACTGAGGTGAAATCGTCATACCGCCGACTGGTACAGCAATATCATCCAGATATTAACCCAGATGAAAAATCTAAAGAAAAATTTATTGCCTTAACAGAGGCTTATAAACTCCTGCAAACGGTAGCACCTCTAGAGGAAGTAACCGCAAAATCACGTCATAGTTCTGTGAGTTCATCAACTTCTGTCAGTAATACAACGGAAGTAATAACCCAGGAATCATCAACAACAACCACTGTCATGCCTGATCCTCCGACTGTAGAGGATATAGAAAAACGGTTAAAGTGGAAGACCTATGAACAGTTACAAAGGTTTCTCCAAGCTAAGAGATTTCCCCAGGCGATCGCACTTGTAGAGGCTTTAGCTGCTAGATTACCAGAAGATGCAGAAGTACGGCAATGGCAAGCTATATCTTATCAAATTTGGGGTAGGGCTTTAATTAATGACAAACAACTACCCAAAGCGAGAATTTATTTAAAAAAGGCTTTGAAAACAGATCCTCATAATAAAGCTTTGTTACACGAAATACAACAAGACTTTCAGCGCTTGGGGATTAAATTTTAAGATATATTTATCTATTTACACAAAAATTAACAAGAATTAAGTAATTTTACACAAAACCTTCACCGAGTATTTATTTAAGTATTATTACTATAGCTATCGTGTAAATTAACAGGATAATCTAATGTCATGTTGTGTTGAATCACAACTTTGATTCGTCAGGTGGGTATGTAATGTTTTACCGTCTCATCTTAAATTCAACTTTGGCCTTAGCTAGTGTGTTCACTGTGCAACATACAGCCCTGGCTCAAAGTGTAGACGTTCCTTTTAATGGCACTGTCCCTGTTCAGGCTACCTTTACAGAGACTACCCCAGCTTACATAGAACCAACTGTTTCTGGTAATTCTGATGGTATGCCTACCACCTTAGAACCACTAACTCCAGCTACAGTTAACGTGCAAACCAGCACAAACGCCACCATTACAGTATCCACCCCTGTTTTGTTATCTGGTGCGAGTGAAGACCCTCCAGGAACTATAAAAATAGGTTATGTCAGTTTTGGTGGAAATACTTACAGTAGTGATGTTGGTGGTGGAAGTGCGCCTTTACCTGCGGGAACAAATGATTTACAGGTGAGTATGTTGGTAGAACGCCCTACTGCATTTCCAGCCGGGACATATACATATACTGTCACCCTGACTGTTACGCCATAGTATCGAGTTTAGATTTTGTTCCTATTTAATGACTCGGTGTAAATCTACTTTTTGCAAAAGGATTAATTATGATTCGTCGTTCTTTATTAACTGCTGCTTTAATTTTAGGTGGTAGTGTAATTGCTGCTCCTAAAGTCAACGCTCAAAGTATTGATGTACCTTTTACCGGTAGTGTGGGTGGTGTTTGTAATGTTGGCCAGGTTACTCCTGGTATGTTAGGTACTTATAGTCCTGGTGGTCCAGGTACAAATCCCACAATGTTGGATACATATGCTCCGGGAGGATCACAGGGTAAGGTTGCTGTTAGTTGTAACCAAGATGCTGTGGTTAGCGTCTCTAAACCACGGCAAACTGGAGGATCTGATTTTATAGCTATCAATTCTTATAGTAACCTCAACTCACCATTTGGTTCATCTTGGGCAGATGGTATGGGAGCTTTTGGTACACACATAATTCCTCCTGGTCTAGGTATGGAATTAACAATAGATATGATGGTAGATAAAGGTGTTGCTTTAGTACCTGATGTTTACAACTTTGTCACAACAGTGAGTATTACACCTTTGTAAATCACTAGAGTAGATCCCCTACTTCTGATATCAATCATCAATTAATTTGGAAGTTGAAAAAAGAAGTTGGGGATCTGATTTTTAAAAATAAATATGTTTATGAATATGCTTGATAAATCCTGGATTTCTAACCTTGCTTTTGGCTTAACATTATCTGCTTTAACTCTATTTCCGAATATAGCAAAAGCTCAAGTTAGTGTTTCTCCCCTAATTATTGAAAGCAACGCTAAACGGGGACAAGCTCAAGGAATGATTACTATTACAAATACCAGTAATTCTATTACCCGTGTGCGAGTCTATGCTAAACCTTTTACCTATAGTCGTGATAGCGGATTTGAAATTTTATCATCTACTCCCACAGACTTAACCAAATATCTGCAATTTTCCCCCCGTGAGTTAACAATTAAACCCAGAGAAAGTCGCAGAGTCAGGTTAATTAGTCGGTTAGCACCTAATTTACCAGATGGAGAATATCGGGCAGTAATTTTTAATGAAACTCTCACAGAAACCAAAAATTCTCAGGGTAATAGCGTAGGTTTAGTAGCACGAATTGGTGTAACTTTCTATGTGAGAAAAGGTAATATTTCCCAAAAATTAGAGGTGTCTGGTGCAAGTTTTAATCAAGCACAAAAACAAATACAAATCCTAGTTACCAACAGCGGTAAAGCAACCGCACGTCCTGGGGTTAATTGGACATTAAAACAAGGGGAAACAGTTGTTAAAAGCGGGAAAGTAGATCCTAGCTCTGTGGTTGCAGAAAGTGAGCGTAATTTATTATTAAAATATCCTCTAAAAGATGAACCTGCTTTAACTCCTGGTGAATATCAGTTAAGTGGTGATTTAATCTGGGGAGATAATAACAATGCTAGTAAATTACCATTTAATGTCAATATTTCCATCCCGAAAATAGCACCTGTCCCAGATAAGAAATAATATGAAGCTGCATAGAATAAGATGTCGAAAATAATTGAACGCAGATGGACGCAGATAAACGCAGATAAATCAACAGAATATGCAACAGCATCTCACAAATAAAATCAGTATTTGTCTGTTTGCGACTGTCCCAATTATTTGCCAAATTCTCATAATTCCAGTACAAGCAGATGATTTAAATAAAAACAACTCTGAGACTACACAAATATCTGATCAAAATACAGAATTTATAGTATTTCCAGTTGGTTTGAATATTGGTAAACGTCCAGTTAAATCTAGTTTTTTAGTTAAGGGTAAGGAAGATGGAACGGATGCTGTTGATTTTGCCAATTGGTTGATACCTTATGATGCTATAATTGAAGCCTTAAAATTAAAAGTTACCATTTTGGAAGATGGTCAATTAGAAGTAAAATCTCCTGGTTTAATTACAAAGATTGATCCTAATAAAATACGCACCGATTCTGAATTAGGATTAGTATTAAGTATTGCAGATTTAGAAAATTTATTTGGTGTCAAAGCTACATTTGATATTAATGAATATGCGATTATTTTAGAAGTTCCTTGGGAAAATAAATCTAGTGATAAGTTTGCAGAAACAGAAAATATAATTTCATTGACAGGATTACCAAAAGTTAAACCAGAAAATATTAATATCTCAGCAATAGAACAAAAAGTAACTATTAGCGGGAGTGAGAGACAAGACACAAATTATCGAGGTGAATTAATCACTATTGGTAGTGCTTTTGGAGGTTCTTGGTTTTTACGCACAACTCAACGAGATTTAACTGATTTACAAACTTGGAATATCAGAGACGCACAATTTTTTAAACCGAAAAAATCTACAGATATTATTATTGGTTCTCAGCGTAATTTTTGGCAAAGTCAAGGAGATTTTTGGGGTCTAACATACATCAATAGAACAGGTTTTACACCTCCTCAACCTTTTAGTGGTGGTGCTGTAGATTCTCGTCAACGTTTACAAGCATCTGCGATTGGAAGAACTATAGCAGGTGAAGCTGAACCAGGGACATTAGCAAGATTAGTACAGGGTTTTGGTGATCAGGTAATTGCGGAAATTTTAGTAGATTCTTCTGGTATTTATCGCTTTGAAGATATTAAAAATAATAACCGATTTGCTAGTAATAATTATCGAGTTTTATTATATCCCCAAGGAAAATTAACCGCACAACCAGAAATACAAGAAGCAAGTTTTACCACTGTTCTGGGACAAATACCCGCAGGTGCTTCAGCTTTGATATTTTCCGGAGGAATGAAAAGAGAATCTTCAGGAAACGGAAATTTCTTAGGAGATTTTGCTGATTTTCGCGGTGGTATTGCTGGCCGTTGGGGTTTATCGGAAAGTCTAACTGTTGGTGTGGGTGGTGTGTATGAAGACTCTCCCAAAGCTTTAGCAGAGTTATTTTATCGTCCTACTAATGTACCTGTACAGGTGGCCTTATTTGCACTTTCAGGTGAGAATGGAAATGTAAATACAGATATTCGTTATGATCCATTTTCTAATTTGAATTTAACATTTAATAGCGATCGTTTTTCCCAACGTTCTCAAATAAATTGGCGAGTATTTCCGAATTTGACTTTATTTGCTTTAGATAATTCCCGTGATGCTACTTCTGGAGGTTTACAAGTTAGTTATAATAGTCGGGGTTTTTCTACTTTTGGTCGGGTGAGTTTTGATGATAAAGACCGCATCCGTTGGAATTTACTACAACGATTAAACAAACTGGAATTAACACAGCGGGGAAATGAAATTGGTACTTTTTCGGAACTAAATTATAAATTCTCAGACCAGAAATTATTTGATTCAGGAAATGCAATATTATTAAGATACGAAACCAATAATCAGAATAACACTAATAATTTACTAAATATTGGTTGGCGTTATCGTTCTGAGCAAAAAGCATTAGATGGTAATTATATTTGGGATGTGGAATTAGGTTATGGTATTGGTTCTCAAGGTGAAGGTATCATTGCATCTTTGGGAACTACAATTTTACCAGGTTTAATGTTGAGAGGACGTTATCAAGGTGTATCAGTAAATTCTGATCAAAGCAGCTTTAGTATTGATTTAGTATCTGGTTTAAATTTGCAAAGAGGTATTAAACCAAGTGATAGACGCTCGGAATATTTCCGTACCCAAGGAGGTTTATTAATTCAGCCATTTTTTGATAAAAACAATAACGGTAAACGAGATAGTAACGAAGAATTTTACACACAGGATGCAGGATTATTAGTAATTATAAATAATCGTCCTCTCAGGTCTTTTTCACCAGATATTAGAAGTGATGGCATTTTAATCCGTCTTGCACCGGGAACATACCGCTTAGACCTTGATCCAGCAGGGTTCCCCCCCGACTGGCAAGCTAATAATACTGCTTTAGCAGTAGATGTAATTCCTGGTAGTTATACCCCTGTTGTTATTCCTTTAATTCTCTCCTACACAGTATCAGGAGTTGTCACAGATTCTCAAGGTGATGCGTTAGTAGGTGCAAGGGTAGAAGCAGTTGAAAAAAACCAAGGAATTAGACGTTTTTCTGTTACCAACGGTGCTGGAGTTTATTATTTAGAAAATTTACCCCAAGGAAATTACCAGCTAGAAATTAATGGTAAATCTGCTGGTAGTTTAAATTTAGATCAATCTTCAGAACCTTTCCAAGAACTGAATTTAAAAGAATAATTTTTATTTGTCCGCATGAACATAGTCAACAAAGTAAAATTTAGGAATCAAAGAAAACTTCAACAAAGCGGAAATTCCCATTCCTAAAAGTGCGGTAATAATTAATGGTAAACCTACCCGCAAACGCAAACTATCAGGAAGAACAGCAACCCCAGAAACAACAATTACAAAATATCCTAAAAGTCCTATTTGCAGACGTTCTATATTTTTAACCGCTGTTCTACAACTACTACAATGTTGAGTATGTTGTTGATAACGATCCAACATTACACGACGATCATTATTAATTTTACTTTCTGTATTCTTAATACCTACCTTATCCCAAGGTAACTTACCTTGACAATATTTATCAAACCAAGTCCTAAACTCAATTACTAATCTATCTGCACTGGTAGGTAATTTATAAGCTGTTTTCCAACTTTCTTTTTCTTGTTTTTGTTTTAAGAAATACTCTTGCTGATTTAATAATATCATGTCACCATCTAAAAGAAAATTTCTATTATTAATATGATCCCACCAACGGGGTGTTAAAGAATGGGTAGTTTTAGCGAAGTTACGAGGAAATTGACCAACAAGTCTGGATTTTCCAGGAGATACAGGTATACAATAAGTTACAATTCCGAATTTCTTCTCAGTTTTACCAATAGTAATGGCATATTCTAAACGACAAGGTGGTTCAAAAGTAATAGTTGTTGGTAAACCTCTGGGAAGATCAACTTCAATTAAATCAATGGTTGATTTCGTGATATTCATGGGTATAGGTATTGCTTTGTTCCGATCGCCTTGTACCCCGTGGTGAGCAAAAGGAACATGACTAGGATCAGCTAGGTTTTCTATGAAAGTCTGCCAATCATATTCTAAATCACGGACTACAGAAGTCCAAACAAATCCTTTACTTGCATCTACTTGAGGTGATAGCGGTAGAGGTGTTTTTGCTGCTAATTCTACTGTTTTGATATCTGGCCAAACCCAAAGTAAATCATTTTCTTCTTTGACTGGAAGGGAAGTTACACAGAAATTATCTTTGTTTTTATCAAGTATTTCTGGTTTTTCTGCTTGGGGAATATCTGTACAAATACCCTGTTGATCAAATTGCCAACCGTGATAACTACACATTAAATTTCCAGTTTTATCATCAATTCTTCCTTCGCTTAATGGTGCTAAACGGTGAGGACATTGATCTATAAATACTCGGTAATTTTCGGAATTTCTGGGTTTCCAAATTACTAAACGTATTCCTAACAAGGTTACTGGTGTAGGACGTTCTGGATCAAGGTCTTCAACTGGTGAAAGAGGATACCAATGTTGAAAAAAGTTAAATTCGTTTTCCATTACACTTAATTATGAAAATCAATTACTGTTTAAATCTGTAAACTATTTTATGTCTAAATCTGCAATAAATATCACTGTTAAATTGTTCGCTGCTTATCAAGAAGCATATCAACTGCCAGAATTAACCCTGGAATTTCCTCATGGTACACCAGTCAAAGCCGTGTGCGATCGCCTAATTAGCGAACATCCACAACTAGAAAAATGGCGCCATGTTACCCGCTTCGGCATTAACTTAACCTTTGTCGAACCGGACACTCTTTTAAATGATGGTGATGAAGTCGTCCTCATTCCCCCCGTAAGTGGAGGTTGAGGAGAAATGGAGAGTTGGAATGTTGACATACTCACCAATCACCAATCCCGACAAAAATAGTCGGGTATGTTTGACGAGTATTTTGGCTCATGCTACTATCATTTAACAGTCAAGGAATATACGGGGAAAGGTAGTTTATGACTCAAGCAGTAGCAAACTTAAACAAAGCCAACGCTTCCATCTTAAAAGCACTCAAGTGTAAAGAATGTGGTGCTGAATACGAACTCAAAGCAATTCATGTTTGTGAGGAATGCTTCGGGCCATTGGAAGTTAAATATGACTATGATGTTTTGCGTCAGTCTGTAAGTCGAGAAACTATTGAAGCTGGCCCCAATTCTATTTGGCGTTACCGTCAATTCTTACCAGTTGCTACTGATAACTATATAGATGTGGGAACAGGGATGACACCCTTAGTCCGTTCTCACCGTCTTGCCCGCCGCCTGGGTTTAAATAAACTTTATATTAAAAATGACGCTGTTAATATGCCCACCCTGAGCTTTAAAGATCGGGTTGTATCCGTGGCACTTAGCAGAGCTAGAGAATTAGGTTTTACTACAGTATCTTGTGCTAGTACCGGTAACTTAGCAAATTCTACAGCAGCGATCGCCGCCCATGCTGGTTTAGATTGTTGTGTATTTATTCCTTCTGACTTAGAAGCAGGTAAAATCTTGGGTAGCTTAGTCTACAGTCCTACCTTAATGGCTGTTAAAGGCAACTACGACCAAGTTAACCGCCTGTGTTCAGAAGTTGCAAACACCTACGGTTGGGGTTTTGTAAATATTAACCTCCGTCCTTATTATTCTGAAGGTTCTAAAACATTAGGCTATGAAGTTGCCGAACAACTAGGATGGGAATTACCAGATCACATCGTTGCACCTTTAGCTTCTGGTTCATTGTTCACCAAGATTTATAAAGGTTTCAATGAATTTGTAGAAACTGGTTTAGTCGAAGGTAAAAAAGTCCGTTTCAGCGGCGCACAAGCAGAGGGATGTTCCCCCATCGCTGAAGCATTCAGAGAAGGTAGAGACTTTATTAAACCAGTTAAACCCAATACCATCGCTAAATCTATCGCTATTGGTAACCCAGCGGATGGTGTCTATGCTGTAGAAATAGCCCAAAAAACCAACGGTAATATCGAATCTGTGAACGACACAGAAATTATCGAAGGAATCAAACTTCTCGCAGAAACTGAAGGTATCTTCACCGAAACCGCAGGTGGTACAACCGTTGCAGTGCTGAAGAAATTAGTAGAAGCTGGCAAAATTGACCCAGATGAAACCACCGTTGTTTACATCACTGGTAATGGTTTGAAAACCCAGGAAGCAATACAAGGCTACATTGGCGAACCTCTAACCATTGATGCTAAATTAGATAGCTTTGAGCGGGCATTAGAAAGATCCCGTACCCTTGATCGCCTAGAATGGCAACAAGTTTTAGTTTAAATTCTGTCATTGGTAACGTAAAATTTAACCACTGACTTGAGGGGGTTTAGCATTGCTGAACCCCTACAAATTCACTCACAATTAAAAAGTAAAGACTCACCTGGAAATCATGGCCGTTAAAGTTTTAATTCCCACTGCGCTGCAAAAATTTACAAATAATCAAGCTACCTTAGAATGCAGTGGTAGTAATATTTCTGAATTGTTAGATTCCTTAGAAACTGCTTGTCCTGGAATTAAAGAAAAAATCTGTGATGAAACTGGAAAACCCCGTCGTTTCCTGAACATCTACGTTAACAGTGAAGATATCCGCTTTCTAGACAACACAGAAACAACTCTAAATGATGGTGATGAAGTTAGTATTGTTCCAGCTGTAGCAGGTGGTTAATTAGCAGTTAGCCAAATATTAATCATTGGAAAACTAGAAGTAAATGGGTTTAGCACTGCTAAACCCCTACTGTCACCTGTCACCGTGGTGTAGCACCTGTTAACTCAATAAAGCCTTTAACTCTTCAGTTTTTAATCTTGGCCCGTAGGTTGTAACAATCTGAGAAGCTGCTTGAGATGCTAATTTTCCGGCTGCTTCATAGTTCATCCCGTGGGTGACACCATAAAGAAAAGCACCTGCATACATATCACCAGCACCTACTGTATCTACAGCTTTGACTTGAGGTGCAGCAATTTCAATTAATTTTTCACCATCAAATACGACTGAACCCTTGGGGCCGCGAGTAATAGCAAACCCTTTACTCAAGATTTTTAACTTATCTACAGCTACTTGAAAATCTTCAGTTTCTGCTAAACCTAATGCTTCACTTTCATTAGCAAAGATAAAGTCTAAACCAGATCCGATTATGTCTAATAAACCATCTTTAAAGAATTTTACCATGTTGTAATCAGACAGAGTAAAAGTGGTTTTTACTCCCGCATTTTTAGCGATTTCTCTGGCTTTGATAGCTGCGTCTTTGCCAGTGGGAGAAGTGACTAAATAGCCTTCGATGTATAAATATTCAGAATCTGCGATCGCCTCTGGAACTAATTCATTAGTAGAAAATTCCCCCGTAATTCCCAAAAATGTATTCATTGTCCGATCAGCATCGGGAGTTACTAAAACCAAACATTTACCAGTAATTCCTGATTGTAAATCAGCATCTTTTAAATTTGTATCTACCTGACAGTTAAGCAAATCTTTAATGTAAAAGTCGCCAAATTCATCATTAGCAACTTTACAGGAATAAAAACTTCTTCCTCCAAATTGACTAATTGCTACAATTGTGTTAGCCGCTGAACCTCCACAACTTTTATGACAATTCAGAGTTTTCAGATTTTCTAAAACATGATTTTGACTTTCTTCATCTAGGAGTGTCATTACACCTTTATCAATATTTAGCTTTTGTAGTAGCTCTGGAGAGACTTGATATTCAATATCCACCAAAGCATTACCCACACCATAAACATCATATTTCTTGCCCATTCTTAATCTCCTAGAATAATTTCTGTCTAACTCGAACAGAATTGATAATAACAGATATGCAACAGATATGAAAAATTATGATTCATTCGTTTTTATCTGCGTCTATCTGCGTTTATCTGCGGTTAATTCTTTTCAATAGATTTATTTTATGGAGATTGAGAGTCCAGGAATGTTGAATTAATTTATTTCTATCAACTATAATCATCAAAACTGATCAGGATTTAGTTGGAATTAATTTCTGTTGCCATTCATCATTGTTTTCTATATTATTCAAAACTATTCGCTGATAGGATTCATTGGCTAATTGAATGTTTAAAACATTACCAAAATTATTCTTTCTTCTCACATACCAAAATTCCTTACCTCTGTCTGTATAATAAGTTCCAGTTTTAATTACACCAGGAATAGCTGTACCAGGAGCGCGGATTTCTTTCCAGGTATTCGGTGGTAACTCTGTTGTCACTTGGATAATATTAGTGAGAGGAATTTGCCAAGATTTGTGCAGTCTAGCTGCTAAAAGTTGTTCTGTGAATGTAAATTCAATCTGCAAACAGTCATCTATTATATTTAAATTCATGGTTTGATAAAAATAATTTACTTACTTATTTATTAATTTTATTCCCATATAAAATGATTTGTCATTGTCATCAAAGAAAAAATCTGAGAGATGATTAGAGATGAATAGCTATCCTCTGGTATGTCAAAATAAAAAGGATTGACTATCACAACGTAAGTAACTCACTCAAACAGCTAGATAAAGGATTGATCTGAGAAATGGCAGAAGAAACCAACCAAAAACCAGCAGAAACCGAAAAAACTGCTGCTAAACCTGCGGCCAAGAAAGAAAAACCCCCTGCTGTGGAAGATAAGCCGTTTGAAGAGTTTATGCAGCAATATTACCTACCTGCTTTACAACAGGCGATCGCACAGGAAGGACTAACAGATGTAAACCTGACTTTTGCTAAACAGAAGTATCCTCTTATTGGTTTTGACTCCACTGAAGAATGCTGGCAAATTATCGGTAGTTGGCAAAACGGACAGCGCCAATTTAATGTTTACTTCCCTGATGCAGACATCCAAGGTCAAAAGGGATTTTCCTGTCATGAGGGTAAAAAACCCAGCACTTTGGAATCATTCCTCATTGATGAACGCAAAATCACCCTTGATTTATTGGTCAATCGTCTACTCTACCGTTTAAACGGTCAAAAATGGCTAGGTAGAAATTAATCATTGGGCATAGGGCATGGGGCATTGGTACTTAGTGGTTAGTTTTTTCCTATTCCCTATTCCCTATTCCCTTCCTTAACTGATAACTAACACATTTACATTTCATGGAAATGATAGGTAACAGCCCCAGTTACAGGGTCGTTATCCATAATCACATAACCTGATTGCAGCATATCTTTTAACACCATTTCCACCTCGGCAAAA
This sequence comes from Okeanomitos corallinicola TIOX110, assembly GCF_038050375.1. Lineage (NCBI taxonomy): Bacteria > Bacillati > Cyanobacteriota > Cyanophyceae > Nostocales > Aphanizomenonaceae > Okeanomitos > Okeanomitos corallinicola. The sequence goes on from NZ_CP150886.1 coordinate 2,008,203, forward strand.
CTAGCACCAGTAGCCATCACACCTTGAGTAACTGTCAAAAAACCACCTCTACTTGCTGCTGCTTCTAACAATTTGAGCATTAATTTATGACCAGTGGGTTGGTAAACTTGGGTGTTAACAACAGGTTGATTTACTGGTAAACCTAAAGGTGATAAACCTGCCTTTAATCGCAAATTTTGCTCATATTCATCTATCATTCCTGGAATTAACAGCAAATCTACGAACTGACCGACATAGAAGAAACCAAGGGTAAAAAACCATAATAAACCCGTCCCGATTTTGCCATTATACAAGCGATGTAAACCGCCAAAACCCAAAAAACCAGCAGCACATAAGATATAAGAAGCGATGAGACGCTCTTGATGATTATTTTTTTCTGTTTTCATAGCTTTCTGTAAACAAAGCGTTTATGCTAGTCTTTTAAAATGCAAGTAAAATTATATCTATCCTAACTCAATAATTTTAGTAGTAGATGGAATTGAGGATCTTAGGTGATTACCAATTTTCAACCCCTAATTTCGCAATATCTAAAGATTTGTTGCAACTCTTAATGTTTTATTTCTATTTTCACCCCTAGACCTTGCTACACTGGATTTCATACAAATGTCATTATTGTCCTTAGCAGCACCTTGTGAGAGCATAAATTTAGAATTTAGCTGTCTGGTGTACTCAACATAAGAAAAACACAAGAGCAATTAACACATGGTAAATTCCCTCGAAAAACCAGGCTTTGAAGAAATGCGTCCTGGGGTGAAAGTCCCCTCTAAGGAAACCCTTTTAACACCCCGGTTTTACACAACAGATTTTGATGAAATGGCGCGGATGGATATTTCCGTCAACGAAGACGAATTACAAGCCATCCTCGAAGAATTTCGCATTGACTACAACCGTCATCACTTTGTTCGGGATGCTGAGTTTGAACAATCCTGGGATCATATTGATGGGGAAACTCGTCAATTGTTCGTGGAATTTCTAGAACGTTCCTGTACTGCGGAATTCTCTGGATTTTTACTTTACAAAGAACTCGGCCGTCGCTTAAAAGACAAAAGCCCTGTCTTAGCAGAATGTTTTAACTTGATGTCACGGGATGAAGCCCGTCATGCTGGTTTCTTAAACAAAGCTATGTCAGACTTTAATCTGTCCTTGGATTTAGGGTTTTTAACTAAGAGCCGTAGTTACACATTCTTTAAACCTAAATTTATCTTCTACGCTACTTATCTTTCTGAGAAGATTGGTTACTGGCGTTATATCACCATTTATCGTCATTTAGAACAACATCCTGAAGATAGAATTTACCCAATTTTCCGCTTCTTTGAAAATTGGTGTCAGGATGAAAACCGTCATGGTGACTTCTTTGACGCAATTATGAGAGCGCAACCCCAAATGTTGAACGACTGGAGAGCGAAACTATGGAGTCGTTTCTTCCTGTTGTCAGTATTTGCTACCATGTATCTCAATGATATTCAGCGTAAAGATTTCTATGCTACTCTCGGTTTAGATGCAAGGGAATATGACATTCATGTCATTAAGAAAACCAACGAAACCGCAGGTCGAGTTTTCCCAGTGATGTTGGATGTTGAGAATCCAGCTTTTTATGAACGGTTGGATGTTTGCGTTAGAAATAACGAGAAATTGAGAGAGATTTCTAACTCCAATAGTCCCAAGTTCTTACAATTCTTCCAAAAATTGCCCGTTTATGTTTCTCATGGTTGGCAGTTATTGAACTTGTACCTAATGAAACCCATTGATGCGGCTGTAGCTCATGGTCAAGTTCGGTAATTTAATTAATTGAGTTTAACTTTGTTAAAAAATACAGGTGGTTCTGAGAGTATCAGAGCCACTTTTTTTAGTTAAGACATCAAAATATTCTAAATAGGTAAACGTCCGGTGATGAACATTTTATAACCTCCTGACATGAGGATTAATGATAGGAAAAATTGCCATAAACTCGTAGGATTGAGGATAGCGCGACTACTCATAAATACGAGGATAATTCCCATAACTACGGGTATCCATCCCAATTCTTTCATCCCTCTGGGGAAGAAAATTAGTATCATTACTCCTATGCTGAGTGCAAGGATAGATGTATCTGCGGCTATTCCGCGCCACCAGTAGGGATAAACGTTAGTAGTGAAAATAATATTTTGTCCTACAAAGTAGATACCTAATATCAGCAAACCGAAGCCAAGTATTCTCAGTAAAAAGCCCATGATTATTTGAGTTTACAAGTTTGGTTATAATTTAGCACATACTTACTTATAGTAGAAGTATTTTTTGTCAGAAGTAGCTTACGCCACGCTGCGCGAACAGGATGTACCGGATGGGGATTTTATGGATAACTATGTAAAGATGTAAAATGTAAAAAAATAGCAAAATAGATGCAAATTAGTAAGCGAATTCAATAAATGTAGATGCTTTACATGAATTAAGAACTATGACCGAACTAACCAGTATAAAACAGCTATCAAGGATTGTTTTAAAAGGTTTCAAATCTATTGCAGAATGTGACCTTCATCTTTCTCAACTTAATATACTCATTGGTTGTAATGGTGCAGGGAAATCCAATTTTATTGGCTTTTTTCGTATGGTTCAAGAAATACTTGATAGACATTTACAAATTTTTGTTAGTCGTCAAGGTGGACCAGATTCAATTTTACATTTTGGTCGAAAAACAACTGAACAATTAGAGATTAAACTCTACTTTAACGATAATACTACATATTTTGCGACCCTTGAACCAACTCAAGATAACCGTATGATGTTTTCTAAAGAGTCTTTGGGATTGGTTGATGATAGTGAGTGGGAAATAGGTAGTGGACATTTTGAAACTCACGCTTATACAGGGACTGAGAGAAAAATTGATGAATATGTATTATTTGCTATGCTACCTTGGAGGGTTTATCATTTTCATGATACCAGTGACAGTGCTTATGTAAAACAACCTACTCCTATTAATGATAATATTTACCTGCGTCCAGATGCTCGTAATTTAGCGGCTTTTTTGTATTTATTAAAAAACAATTATTCTCAATCTTATCAACAAATTGTCAAAACAATCCGGCTTGTTGCACCTTTTTTTGATGATTTCTTATTGCGTCCTTCTCCACACAATCAGGATGTAATAGAGTTAGAATGGTTTGAACAAGGTCAGGATATTCCTTTTAAAGCTCATCTGCTGTCTGATGGAACACTGCGTTTTATATGTTTAGCAACGGTATTTTTACAACCTGCAATTTTACAACCAGAAACTATTTTAGTTGATGAACCAGAATTAGGTCTTCATCCTTATGCAATTACTATTTTAGCATCTTTAATACGTGCTGCTTCTAGAGAAAAACAAGTAATTGTTTCAACTCAATCTGTGGAATTATTGAATGAATTTACAGCAAATGATGTGATTGTTGTAGATAGAAAAGATGGTAAATCATTACTGCGTAGATTAAATGAGGATGATTTACAAGAGTGGTTAGAAGATTATACTTTAGGAGAGTTATGGAAAAAGAATATTATTGGAGGTAGACCTTCAAAATGATTCGAGTACAGATTTTTGTGGAAGGACAAACGGAAGAAACTTTTGTTAGAGAATTGCTTTACAATCATTTTCTACAACAAAACATATATGTTAATCCTATACTTCTGGGTGGTGCGGTAACTTATGGAAAAATTAGAAAAGAATTATCTCGTAAATGTTCTGAAGATAGCACTGCTTTTGTAACTACGATGTTAGATTTGTATGGATTACCAAAAGATTTTCCAGGTAAAAGTTCTATTCCTAGTACCAATAATCCTTTTGAAAAAGCTGAATATCTAGAAAAACAAATGGGTGTAGATATTGGAACGCAAAATTTTATTCCTAATTTATTGGTGCATGAGTTTGAGGGACTTCTTTATAGTAATCCCCAAGCTTTTTTAGGATGGTTTGATCAAAGTGTAGTAGAAATTTTAGAAAGTGAACGTAAATTATTTCCTTCACCTGAACATATTAATGATAGTCCGATAACAGCACCTTCTAAACGTATTCTTCGATGTTGTCCTGGATATGATAAACCTTTACATGGTTCTTTAATTGCTATGGATATTGGTTTGGATACAATACGTAATCAGTGTCAGCATTTCGATAAATGGTTGACGAAACTGGAGAATATTAAGTAGTTAAATATTTTGTCTGAATCAGGATGTCCAGGATAGGTATTTGATGAATATATATGATATAATAGTAAATTATTAATTATTCTGTTAGACGTAACTTATGTCCTATAAAGTCAGTATTGTTATTGAAAAGGATGAAGATGGATATTATGCTTATTGTCCTGAACTTCCTGGTTGTCAATCTGAAGGTGATTCATTAGAAGCAGTACAAGCAAATATTAAGGAAGCGGTGGAATTATATATAGAAACATTATCAGAATTTTCAAACATATTTTAAATATATTTTTGTCTGAATCAGGATGTCCAGGATTTTAGGATTTTCAGGATGGTAATTTTTAATAGTTTCAGGAAGGTTAGGGCATAATAGTAAAAATAGTGACAGTGTTTCCGTTTTAGTTCTTGCAAGGCTGAATGTTAAATAATTTTCATGAGGTGTGTATCTGGAATACCCATTTTTGATACACTTGATATACAAAATGGTATTAAATAAACTTCATAACAGTTGATGGAGATTTGACTTGACCGAATACAGAATTAAACTACAAGCAAACGAGATTAAGCCCAGGTTGCAACTGCTAAAAAAGAAAGCTTTATTAATAGAACCTAAGTTGGCAGCTAGGATTAATGAAATGGGAACTACATTGTCTAAATATAAAAATGAACTTCTTGATAAAAAACGGTTTTTAATAGGTTTTCTCAATGAATTTTATTACGATATTCAAACTTATATATATGACATCAAACCGATTTTAAATTTACCTCAAGGAGAAATAGAAAAATTTTGCCAACAAAAGAATCTGTCTGTAACTGAGTATTACTGGTATAGCGTTATATTGCCTAATTGGTTGAGTCAAGAAGATCCAAAATTTTCTTACTGGATTGAAAAACTTATACAAGAAGAGTATAGTGGTAGTGATGAAGATTTAATTATTGCTATAACTAAAACAATTAATTCTAGGACTGACGGAAGTGCTTCAAATCGTTATATTCTAGATTTATCTATGGCTACAGATTTACTTGTTAGTCATGTTCCTAGTACACTTGAGCCTGTGTTTGTTCAGCTTACAGGTATGTCTAACTTGCGGGATGAACAACTTAACCCTGATTTTCTGAATAAGCAGCAGCGATGGAATAACACTCTATCATGTTGGGGTATTAAACGGGCTTTATTGGTTACTCATGATGCTCAAGTGAACAGTGCAAACAATCTACTCAAGTTAGCTGATGTTATGCTAAAAGAGAGTAGCGATCGCCCGAATAATTTTATTGCTGTTATACCCTTTCCTGGATAGTATTATGACTAAGAATGTAAGTATTTATAATCAGTCAACTTCCGAGGTAGATTGGAAATATCTGGAAGCATCCCAACAGTTGCAGCTAGATAAGCAAAATTATGGTGCTGATTATATTCATCTTTATGTTGATGATATAGAAGGTGATTGGCTGGAAAATTGGGATTGGGAAGATGATTTACAAGATTATATTGATGCTTTTTATCATCATTGTGAACAGGGAAATTATCAATTTGCTTTGGATACTTTAAATGCTTGTGATGATTTATTGAATCAACCAGAAAATTATGAAAAGGGTTTAGAGGTTTATGGTTATTTGGTTGAAAGGTTAGAGTTAGAATGTTCAAGACAGACTGATATAAATAATCAAGAAATTTTGAACGAAGCAAGACAGCGTATTTTTATATTACAAAATAATGGGCAAGGGGAAAATATGCAAGAAGAAAAAATGATGAATATTATAGTTACAGAAGGATCTCGTTTAGGATACATGAAAAAATTACTAGAGAAAGTGCATAATGGTGTAATTAGAAAAACTTGGAAATTTGAATGTTGTACTCGTGACGATGAAACACAAACTTCTTATAGTAAACAAGCACGTGCAACAAGCGGAAATTTTATAGTAGATTTTGGATTTTGGTATGATATTGAATTAGGTGGTTATTTTATAAGTAAAACAGATGGATCTGAACAAGATAATATTAATGAAGATTTCTATTCATCAACCTTTTCTAATCAAGAACTTGATTTAATAATAGAATACTTGAATAAAATTGAAGGAGCAAATTGGCAAGCTAAATCAATGGATTTAGATGCGTTACCAGAATAAATAAAAGTTTACATTACTCCCTCACCACCATAAGAATACTGATTGAATGAACCACGAAGACACGAAGAACAAGAAGCAAGAAGAGTAATCTTAGGATGGTAAGATAATAGTTAGTTAGGTAGCCAAGTTAAATCAACCCTGTCATCAATGTTTTTTAAAGCTAATAAAACCATATTTAAAGATTCATATCCACTATTTGCATCCTCAAATGTTATGTAATTTGTATCTAGGAGATCATCACACATAATACTGATGATAAAATAAAAAAAGCGTATATTCACTGAAAACCCTAAAAATTTAAAAATAAAAATATTTATACTCCATAACCAACAGAATGCTTTAAAATCCCCAACTCCATGTAAAATACATAATTCAGACTGTATTTCCTCAACAACATGGGTAGCACATTTGGTCATCTTTTCCGAATTACAACATTTGGCGAATCTCACGGCGGCGGTGTGGGTGTTATCATTGATGGTTGTCCCCCACGACTGGAAATTTCCCCCGCAGAAATTCAATTTGAACTAGACAGAAGACGGCCAGGACAAAGTAAAATCACAACACCCCGCAAAGAAGCGGACACCTGTGAGATATTATCAGGGACATTTGAAGGTAAAACCCTGGGAACACCTATTTCTATCCTAGTCAGAAATAAAGATACCCGTTCCCAAGATTACGATGAGATGGCGCAAAAATACCGTCCTTCTCACGCAGATGCTACCTATGATGCAAAATATGGGTTTAGAAATTGGCAAGGTGGTGGCAGATCGTCAGCCCGTGAGACAATAGGTAGAGTAGCAGCAGGTGCGATCGCCAAAAAAATTCTCCGTCAAGTTGCAAATGTAGAAGTTATCGCCTATGTTAAACGCATCAAAGACCTAGAAGGAAAAGTTGATACAAACACCGTCACTTTGGAAGATGTAGAAAGTAATATCGTCCGTTGTCCAGATGGCGAAATTGCTAACCAAATGATAGAACTAATAGAAAAAACTGGTAGAGATGGTAACTCTATTGGTGGTGTAGTTGAATGTGTAGTCAGAAACGTTCCCAAAGGTTTAGGAGAACCAGTTTTTGATAAATTAGAAGCAGACTTAGCAAAAGCGGTCATGTCACTTCCTGCAAGTAAAGGTTTTGAAATAGGTTCAGGTTTTGACGGAACTTTGTTAACAGGTTTTGAACATAACGACGAATTTTATATTGATGAAAGTGGTGAAATTAGAACAATAACCAACCGTTCTGGTGGTATTCAAGGGGGAATTTCTAACGGTGAAAATATCATTATCAGAGTTGCTTTCAAACCAACTGCAACTATTAGAAAAGAACAAAAAACCGTAACTAAGGAAGGAGAAGAAACAGTTTTAGCTGGAAAGGGAAGACATGATCCTTGTGTTTTACCTCGTGCTGTTCCTATGGTTGATGCAATGGTGGCTTTGGTTTTATGCGATCATCTTTTAAGACATCATGGACAGTGTAAATTATTTTAGAGATTTGGAAATTCGGAACTTACAAAATAACTGAAAATCTCTATAATACTTTCTTATCTTCGTGTTCTTCGCTCCTTCGTGGTTCATTTTTAAGAAATAGAAGAAAACGAACCGCAGAGGCGCAGAGAACGCAGAGAGAAGAGGAAATAGAAAGTTTGTTAATTATTGATTTATCGTTTTTTAAATAATCTAAAATATGGTTATTTTATGTCTAAAATTATTTTACCCCCTCCTTTAAAACCTGGTGATTTATTGCGTGTTATTGCTCCTAGTGGTGCGTTAAGAGAGTTTGCAGCTTTTGAACAAAGTTTGGAAATTTGGAAAGCGCATGGTTACAATATCCAAATTAGCGACAATATAGACAGCAGATATGGTTATCTTGCCGGTACTGATGCTCACCGTTGTCAACAACTCGCTACAGCATGGCATGATTCAGACTGTCGCGGTATTATCTGCGCTAGGGGTGGTTTCGGTAGTACCCGCATTTTGGAAAGTTGGTCTTGGGAACAAAAAACGGCAGATCCGAAATGGTTGCTCGGTTTTTCTGATATCACAGCCCTGCTCTGGAGTCTCTACAAGGCTGGTATTTCTGGTTTACATAGTCCCGTACTCACTACCCTAGCAAATGAGCCAGAATGGTCAATAAAACGGTTATTTGATATTGTAGCAGGTCGTTCTGTAGCACCTTTACAGGGTAAGGGTTGGGGTGGTGGTAAAGTTACAGGAGTGCTACTTCCTGGTAATCTCACGGTAGCAACCCATCTTTTAGGTACACCGCTATTACCTGATCTAGATGGTGTCATCTTAGCTTTTGAAGATGTCGCAGAAGCACCCTATCGCATTGATCGAATGTTAACTCAATGGCGGTTAAGTGGCGTTTTATCAAAAGTTCGGGGTATTGCTTTGGGAGGTTTCACCGACTGTGATGCACCACCTAATATACCGAGTTTGAGTATAGAAGAAGTTTTGCAAGATAGATTATCTGATTTAGGTATTCCTATTGTTTCCGATTTACCTTTTGGTCATGATAGTCCCAATGCTGCTTTACCTGTAGGGGTAGAAGCAACATTAGATGCAGATGAGGGAATACTAAATGTTTGCTGTTAAACCTAACGATTCTAAACAACAACAGAAACTTTCTATTTGTTGTAGAAAACATTCTTCGTCTGTAAGATTGGCAAAAGGCTGAGAAACAACATTAATTTGATCAGCAATGCTTTTATAAGTTGCTTTAATTATGGAAATCATGTTAATAAAGTCATCTAAATAATCAGGATTTTCCAGAGAAGGAACAACTAAATTACTTGGAAGAGATGCAATTATTTTGCCAAAATCTGCGTTTTCTAAGTTTAAAAATGAAGCACAAAGATTATCATATCTTTGATTAATTTGCATACTATCCTGATGTTTGTCTGCACTCAGCCAATTAGGTTGTACTGACTGTTTTTTCTGAAGAATAGCAATTTGATGTCCTGGTTCAATTATTTCCACATCAAAACTATCTGGATACACGGACAACCAGTTTTTTAAGATTGTTTTTTCACCTTCTCTATTGACATCATCTAAAATTACCAAACCACCAACACACAATTGATCATAGATTTGATATAAACAGGCTTCTCTTCCTCTTAATGTGTAAAATGGTGGCCCATCTATAATTACACAATCAATATTCAGGTTACTTAAAGCAGCCTCTTGAGTATAAGTCAAAATCTGACCTGAACCGTATTTTTGAAAACTCAAAGGCTGATATTTTAATTGTAAAAGATTTGGAAATTCCAGAAATTCTTGAGCTAGTGCTTGAGTTTGATCATAAAAATTTGCATCTGCATCTATGGAAAGAATGTTAGTTTTAGGAAAACTTAAAGCTAGACGGATAGAACTTGCTCCACTACCAAACTCGACAATATGATTTGGGATATTGAATTCTTGATGAATTAATTCCACAATTTTCAAGAATGCTTCTTCCCCAATTCGCCAGCCAAGATTAAGATCTAACTTGTCTAACTTGGAATTATCAAAATTTATGATCATCATCACACCCTAAATAACCTGAATTTGTATTATGCCTGATCTTGGAAATGCTCCGCTCAGACGGAGCTTTATTCTTAGACCTTTGACAAAATTTTATGAAACCATTTTTCCAAGCGACCACCCATAGCTTCTAAAGAATATAAACTTTCCGCTCGCTGGCGACAAATTTGACGATCAATTGTATGTAAATTCTTAACAGCCTCTATCAAACCTTGTACACTGTCTGGTTCAACCAAAAACCCAGTTTTACCATCTTCCACAATTTCCACTAAACCACCACGAGAATAAGCAATCACCGGCACTCCGCAAGCTGAAGCTTCAAGACCTACCGTGGGGAAAGCATCTATCCAATGGGGAGTAGCTAACATAGCTTGACATTGCCCTAGTCCTGCTTGTAATTCTGTTGTAGATAGAAATCCTTGGTAATCTATCTGTGCATTGGGATAGTCCTGACGAATTTTTTGCCAATATTCCTCATTTTGAATTAAACCAAACACTTTTAAAGGCATTCCCAGGGTATTTGCTGCTGCTACTGCATCTTCTAAACCCTTCTCTGGCGCTATGCGACCTACCCACCCTAAACTATTTCCTGGTTGATCACAAAATTGATACAAAGATAAATCCAACCCATTCAATAAACACACACATTCTTCTGCACAAGGAAAAGTAGCAGCTTGAGTTTTAGAGTGGACACCAATAGCTCCTGGAAACTTAGTTGCTACTTTTGTAATCATGTCATCCATAGCATCAGTTAAAGAACTCATACTAATTAAATGAGCTACTGGACAAGTGAAAAATTGTGTTAAATATAATGGCAACCAGTCATAGCTAAAATTTAAAATTAAATCATAATTTTCCTGTACTTGATCAGCATAACTCCACATATTCGCCAAAACTGAATTGTTAGGAATATAAATTTGCTCATCACGCTTTTGATCTTGGGCTGGGTTTTGTGTGTTTCCAGGTATTTCTATTAGAGGTAACGAACCACTCCGAGAACCCTCCGGTGCTACAATATCCACTTTGTGTCCCCGTTTTAGCATTGCTTTGGCAGTATTAGATAGGGTTACTTCTACTCCACCACTCAACCCTGAACCTAATGTACCAACGGCGGTGGACATGAATAATAATTTGTAAGATGGATTCGTCATCATTAATATCCTCAAAAAAAAATTGTGGTATTTATCCTAAATGAATCATCTTCAAAATCAAGTAGGAATGCTATATTTTTTTATCATAATTTGGTATTGCTGATTAAGAGTATGATTTTGTTCCACGCAGAGTCCCAGAGAGTAAGAGCTTATTTTTTTTAATTTTTCAATTCCATCCTTCAATTCAGCAACGCCAATTTTTGCCTTATGGTCGGGGAATTGATTGATAAATTTTAGTTTTATCTATTAGTTTATTTAAACTTAATCTCGTAATAATATCATAATATTTATTGTTGCGGGATGCTACAAGAATTAAAATGTAGTAGCTTACCACAGGTTAAACAAAAATTTATGAGTGTTTTGTCGGTTCTATGTTTATGCAAGATGAATGAAAAAATTTTGATTTAAGCTACGATTATGTTAAAGTAAGTTTGCCCTTTTTTTTAGGTCAGGTAAATCCAATTTCATCAGTTAATCTAGAATTAATAAATTCAGGGTTTGCTAATTACCAATAAAACCAAATATTCAATCCTATGAAACATCCTTTAATTTCTATTATTACTCCAGCTTATAAAGCTGAAAATACCATCATTAGAGCCGTTAAAAGTGTAATAAAACAAGATTTTCCTGATTGGGAAATGATTATTATTAGTGATGATTTACAAAATTATGAGCAGATTCTCAAAGAAAATAATATTATAGATGCACGATTGCAATTTACTTCAACTAATAAGTTAGGATCAGGTGCAAGTAATGCTAGGAATAAAGGTTTAGAGACTGCTAAAGGACAGTATATAGCTTCCCTTGATGCAGATGATGAGTTTAAATCTCAAAAGTTATCGAAGATGATACCTTTGGTAGAAAAGTATGGTGCGGCTGTTTCTGATATTGAGTTTCGAGATAGCGATTCTTACCTTGCCTTGGAAAAATTAAATCAGTTACCTGAAAATGATTTTCTTTCTGCAAAAGATATCATTCCCGTTTGTCTGCATACCTATAGTATTTATTTATATGATCGAGCAAAAATTCCTAATTTATACTATGAAAATGATTTGGCTAGAGCGCAAGATTTGGTTTTTTTGATGTCATTTTTTAATCACATTGAATTTATTGGTTTTGAGTCTGATAGATTGCATACTTATTACAGGCGTGAAGGTTCTGTTTGTAATTCTGCCGATACCCATGCAACTTCTCATCAAAATAAACAAAGGTTACTGGCAAAAATAAATAATGATCAGATATCTATTCAAAACGAATTAGCCAAGGAAGAGACTAGAAAATATATGAATTTCAGTTTAGAAATAGATGATATTTATGATCAAGAAATTCTGAAAAATCCCCAAGCTGAATGGTTACAAATTTTTAAAACACAAATTCAAGAACGCTATTTTCTCAGCTAACTATATAGAATGCAGATAGAAAGATGATTTTTCGATCCTTGATTCTGAAAATCAGTCCAGTGACTGGGTAAATTATGACGTTTTATTAAGTTAAGTAAAGCAACCCTAAGAGCTTTTGGAGTATAGGACTCAACCGTAATCCAGGGATGATAAGCTAAACAGTGAAATAACAAAGTGACTTAGGATGTAGTGTTAAATGGGTGTTTCCTCAACGGCTCCTCTCCTCCTTCGGGCTGCACGTGGTGAACAAGTAGATCGTCCCCCTGTATGGATGATGCGACAAGCGGGACGCTATATGAAAGCGTATCGGGATTTACGGGAAAAATATCCTTCTTTTCGGGAACGCTCAGAAATTCCTGAAGTAGCGATTGAAGTTTCCCTCCAACCGTGGAGAGCTTTCCAACCCGACGGAGTTATTTTATTTTCCGATATTGTCACCCCCCTACCTGGTATGGGAATTGACATGGATATTGCGGAAGGTAAAGGCCCAATTATTAACGCGCCCATTCGCACTCAAGAACAAGTTGATCAACTACGTCCACTAGATCCAGAAACATCCCTGCCATTCATTAAAACGATTTTGCAGGCATTAAGGCAGGAAGTAGATAATCAATCAACGGTGTTGGGCTTTGTGGGCGCACCCTGGACTTTAGCAGCTTATGCGGTGGAAGGTAAAGGTTCTAAAACCTATTCCATCATCAAAAACATGGCTTTCTCAGAACCAGCAATTTTGCATCAGTTACTCACTAAATTTGCTGAATCTATAGCAGATTATGTACGCTATCAAATTGATTGTGGCGCTCAAGTGGTGCAAATGTTTGATTCTTGGGCGGGACAATTAAGCCCTCAAGATTATGAAGTATTTGCTGCACCCTATCAAAAAATGGTGTTTGAAAAGGTGAAAGAAACCCATCCTGATACACCATTAATTTTGTTGGTTACAGGTAGTGCCGGACTTTTAGAAAGAATGGCTACCTCTGGTGCAGATATCCTCACCATTGACTGGACTGTGGATATGGCAGATGCACGGAAAAGACTGGGTAAGGAAGTGAAAGTACAGGGTAATCTTGATCCCGGTGTGTTATTTGGTTCTAAGGAATTTATCCGCGATCGCATTTTGGATACAGTTCGTAAAGCCGGTAATTGGGGACATATCCTCAACCTTGGACATGGTGTACTACCAACCACACCAGAAGAAAATGTCGCTCATTTCTTTGAAACTGCCAAAAACCTCAACGCTTTGGTTTAATCAGTTATTAGTTATCAGTTGTCAGTGATCAAAACTGAAAATTGGCAACTGATTTCACTGATTGAAAGTTTGATTTCTTAATTTTTAAATTATAATTACTTCATGTCTAAAAAACGAATTTTAATCACAGGTGCAAGTGGCTGTATCGGTCACTACATTAGCGAAGCGTTAATTGAAAACACTGAACACGAACTTTATTTATTAGTGAGAAATCCTAATAAATTGCAAGTTGATACTCAAACACGGACAGGAATCACCATTTTACAAGGTGATATGCAGGAAATTAACAAATTTTCCAACCTCCTAAAAACCATTGACACTGCGGTTTTAACAGCAACTTCCTGGGGTGGGGATAATATTTTTGATATTAATGTTAATAAAACCATAGAGTTGATGAGTTTGTTAAACCCAGAAAGATGTCAACAGGTAATTTATTTTTCGACAGCGAGTGTTTTAAATCATGATAACCAACCATTAAAAGAAGCGGGAGAAATTGGCACAGATTATATTAGTTCTAAATATGATTGTTTACATAAAATTGAAGAATTAGCTATTTTTCCTAAGATTACTACAGTGTTTCCTACCTTGGTTTTAGGTGGTGATGAGACAAAACCCTATTCTCATTTAACATCTGGTATTTCTGAAGTTACTAAATTTATTAATATCATTCGTTTTTTACAGGCGGATGGTAGCTTTCACTTTATTCATGGAAAAGATATTGGTACAGTTGTCCAGTATTTAATTGATTATCCACCACAAGCGGGCGATCCGCGCAGATTTGTTTTAGGCCAATCTGGGTTAACGGTTAATCAAGCTGTAGAAGAAGTTTGTGATTATCTAGGTAAAAAGATTTTTTTCCGCATTCCGTTATCTTTAGGTTTAGCGAATGTAATTATTAAATTATTTAGAATTCAAATGGCTGCATGGGATAGATTTTGTATGAGTTATCGGCATTTTACCTATTCTAATGCCATCAATCCTGGTAGTTTTGATTTACCTAATTACTGTGTAACTATGAGTGATGTTTTAAGAATTAGTGGTGTGAAAGACGGCAAATAAAATAAAATAAAATAAAATTTTAGTTTTTGTCTCTAGTCTTCACTAATTTTAACTAACTTTCAAACTGACTGCAAAATCTCTAATTTAGGACTTACGCAATAGTCAGAAAATAACTAATCACAAATAGATACACAGAGAATACAAATAAATAATTAGCATATTTTACGTAAGTCCGGAAAGTTGTTAATTACTTTCTGTCTTAGATACTAATATCTACTTCCCCTGGTAGATCCAAAGCGATTAACAAAGCTTGTGCTAGATGTGCCATTACCACCTCAGAAAGTACACCTCTTAACCGCAAAAAGCGCGTTTTTGATAATACCCGCACCTGATCTGCCATTGCGATCGAGTCTTTTCTCAGGCCACCATCTGGAGATAAAATTAAAACTTGGGTAGGATAAACTCGTTTGCCCGTTTGATAAGTCGTACACGGTACTGCTAAAACTACTGGGCTAGATAAATTAATTACGTCACGACTAACTATAATTACCGGGCGTGTTCCTCCTTGTTCTGAACCTTCAGTCATTTCTAGACGCGCATCGTAAACTTCACCCCTTCTCATCTTGGAGATTCCCCTAACTGCAACGCCTCCCATTGAGCCGTAGCAAATTCTGCCTCGATTTTTAAGACTTCCGCTTGATAATCAGGATCTCTCGTCATCTCTGCCAGTGCTGCGTCTATTTCCGCTCGCTTTTGTGCTGCTAACTCTCGTTTCAGAGCTTGCACCACAAAATCATTACGACTTTTGGCTTTTCCCTCCAGTACGGCTTTATCTGTAGCTTCTAGCAGTTCTTTCGGGATCGTTAACGTCGTGCGAATTGTTTTTACTTTCATGGTGCGTTCAGTCTATGATGTCTGAAGTGATGCCTTATATGATATCGTTTTAATCGTCAAATTGTAACTGTAAGTTTGCTAGTGGCAATTTGTGATTGGTAATGAAAAGGCTTCATAGGTGAGAGTTAAGCGGCTAAACCAAGATCAAAAAGTTTGGCATTGCTAAATAATGAGATGATTTTTGTCTCACGCCAAGGCGCAAAGAAGCAAAAGCTCAAGGAGACAGATTTTGTAAAAAGTCTCTAAGGGTTTTATCTCGCAATTATGCAAGGCCAAAAGTTTGTGATTAACTAAAACTACTAAATTTTCATATGATGAAGTCTAGATACAAGAGCTAAATCCTTTATTCATTTGTGTTTACACCATTTTTACTCATTAATTGACTATCTTAAAAAGAGATATTTAGTTCCAGGCGATCGCCTTGATTTTCTTCTGCACTTTCTTAACAACTATGAAAACACCTACAGAATTACCAATTCGCTTAGATTATTACTACGAACAAATCAAAACAATTATTCTCTCCCGTCAAAATCCCATCACCGGTTTATTACCAGCCAGTACCGCCATTACTGCCCACGGTGATTATACAGATGCTTGGGTGAGAGATAATGTTTATAGTATTTTGGCAGTCTGGGGTTTAGCATTAGCTTACCGCAAAATAGATGACGATCAAGGACGTACCTATGAATTGGAATATAGTGTAGTCAAATTGATGCGTGGTTTGCTGTTTGCAATGATGCGACAGTCCCATAAGGTAGAAACATTTAAACACACACAATCTTTACTAGATGGACTGCACGCCAAATACAATACTGCCACTGGTGATGTTGTAGTTGGGGATGATGAATGGGGACATTTACAACTAGATGCGACATCTATATATCTGTTGATGTTGGCACAAATGACAGCATCAGGTTTATCAATTATTTTTACCTTGGATGAAGTTAACTTTGTCCAAAATTTGGTTTATTACATTGGGAGAGCTTACCGCACCCCAGATTTTGGGATTTGGGAGCGAGGTAATAAAATTAATCACGGTAGTGCCGAACTAAATGCCAGTTCTCTGGGTATGGCTAAAGCTGCACTAGAGGCGATGAATGGACTGAATTTATTTGGTGTCAATGGTTGTCAAGCCTCAGTAATTCATGTTCTCCCAGATGAAATTGCTAGGGCGAGAATTACCTTAGAATCTTTATTACCAAGGGAATCAGCATCTAAAGAAGTTGATGCGGCTTTATTGAGTATTATTAGTTATCCTGCCTTTGCAGTGGAAGATTTACAGTTACAACAACGCACCTTTAATGAAATTATTAATAAATTGGGTGGTAGATATGGCTGTAAACGCTTTTTGAGAGATGGACACCAAACGGTTTTAGAAGACTCTCACCGGTTACATTATGAACCTTGGGAACTGAAACAATTTGAAAATATCGAATGTGAATGGCCGTTGTTTTTCACTTATTTAATTCTTGATGGTATTTTTAGTCAGAATGATGAACAAGTTGAAAAATATCAACAACTTTTAGCCGAAGTTATTGTTGAAAGGGATGGCTGGAAGTTATTACCGGAATTGTATTATGTACCTGAAGAAAATATTGAGGCGGAAAAATTAGAGCCTCATACACAAACTAGATTACCTAATGAAAATATTCCTTTGGTGTGGGCGCAAAGTTTATATTTTTTGGGAGAAATGTTGACCGAAGGTTTAATTGCAGTAGGAGATATTGATCCTTTAGGTAGACATTTACGGGTGGGTAAAAATCGGGAAGCAATGGTACAAATTGCTTTGCTGGCAGAAGATGAAGAATTACAATCTGAGTTAGAAGTGTATGGTATTGAAACTCAAACACCTAACCAAGTAGAACCAATTCAAATTAGGCACGCTGGGGAACTTTCACAAATTTATACGCAAATTGGGCGTAATGATAAATTAGGTTTGACAGGCCGTCCGATGCGGAGGTTGCGGAGTTTGACAATATCAAGAATGTACCGGATTCAAGATCAAACTATTGCTTTTTTACCTACTTTTTTGGATTCACAACAATTTTATTTAACCCTGGATTACCATTTTTTAGTTGATCAAATTCGTGGTGAGTTAGCTTATATCCAAAAGTGTTGGAGTGATTTAGGTCGGCCGACTTTGACTTTAATGATTACTCGTACCATGTTAGAAACTGGTGCAGAAGCATTATTAGAATTAATGCAGGAACTCAAGGATGGTGTTTGTGGTGGTGTGAAGGTAAAATTAGGCAGATTGAATCAATTAATGCTGACTGCTGCTTTGCAAAGAATTGATTTTCTGGAAGATATTAAGTTATTTTCTCCTCCTGTTAAGGATGCCAAGCTGCGTTACTATCATTTGTTTTCTAATCCTAGTAAAAATTGGCGGTTGGGACATACACAGGAATTTCACATGGAATGTGAAACTAACTTAGATGCTTTGCTGAGTTATTTACGTTCCTCGGAAAATATTTATGAACAAATTGAATTATTGCAAACTTTAAGTCGTTTAAAGGGTTTGGATTTTGAAACTGGTTATGGCGAAGCTGGTTATGCAGTGACAGTGGGAGATTTATTGGATGAAGTTTACACTAAAGCTGGTTCTTTAGGTTTGTGGGCGGTGGTACGACGAGCTGCTGCTTTAAGACAAATGGTGGATATTGCTTTGTCTGATGCGGTGACAAGTATTTTGGTTTGTGGTAAACAAATTGCTGTGGGTAGGGCTTATAGTGAGGCTTCATTGATCACTGTACCTATGTCTCATCATGAAATTGCTGAGAAGATTAATAATTTCTGTCGGGAGGATATCCGCGATCGCGTTTTGACTCAAGAAGTGATGATTTATTTGGGTGTGTTAATTAAGTCAGAACCGGAATTATTTAAGGGACTTTTAACACTGAGAGTTGGTTATTTGATTCTGTTAATTACTAGCGAATTAGCCCAAGAATTAGGTGTAACTCAGGATGAAGCTTATGATCATTTGATGCAGCTTTCACCTTATGAAGTTAAGGATCGTCTGGAAAAAGTCTTAACTAGCTATAGTGGTGTTACTGGTTTATTACGTCAACAGGAATCATTGCATATTAAGCAGAAAGAAAGTGATATTGCTTGGGTGGTGCAACCAGTAATTAGGGAAGAAATTGAAGTTGAACCAGAAAATTGGCGCAGATATCGTCAAGCAGAAGGGGCAATAAATCGAGTTCCCAAGGACTTTTTTAAACAAGTTTGGTTGTTAATGCACCATTGTAAAGGGTTGGTAATTGGGGATAAGTTAGAAAGAAGAAATCGCTTGGAAAGTGAGTTGATGATTTCAGAAATGACCGCTGGGGAAAGAAATTTTGCTCTGAGAATTGAACATTTACTGAATAAAATTGAAGCCCCAGAATATCGCCAAGTCAATGTAGAAGCGTTGATGGAGTTAGCAGCAATAGCAGCTAATAATCCGAATTTACACATTGAAGAATATATTGTTTTAGATGTTTTAGTTGGTCATGCGGTCAGATTAGCATGGTTAGAAAATCATCCAGAAAGGGGCGATCGCTATGACGAAGATAAGGGTTTAGCATGGCCTAATTTTTATAATACTTCTCCCAGTGATTGTGCTACTTATATCTTGAAGGCGTTAAAATTCCTGACGAAGTTTGAAAGAGATTTGTAACTTGATCACAAGGTTTAGCAATGCTAAACCCAGAGATAAAGGAAAATATTGAAAGTTGATCGTCACTCCAACCACAATTAATAAGCTGATATTATCTAAGTTGTGGTTATTAATAAAAAATTAATCTTTACTGGGTTGCATAGATATGTACAGTTATAGTATTTTCCTAGAAAATATGCCATAACAAAAGCACAGATACTACTACAATTTGGTGTCTATACATGAAAAATTCTCAGATCCATTTTAGCGATCGCCTCACGGAAATTGATCTTTACCAACTTCAACACCTGTTTAATCTTGCCGCTTTTTGGGCAAAAGGGCGTAGTATAAAGGATTTGAGAACAGCTATTGCTAACAGTAAACCAGTTATATCTGTTTGGAATCAAGAACAATTAATTGGTTTTGCAAGGGCGGCTTCTGATGGTATCTATCGCGCTACAATTTGGGATGTGGTTATTCATCCAGAATATCAAGGTAAGGGACTGGGTATCAAGTTAGTAGAAACAGTTTTAGCTCACCCAGTCATGCAAGTAGAGCGTGTTTACCTAATGACTACTAACCAACAAAAATTCTACGAAAAGATCGGGTTTCAAACCAACAGTACAACCACGATGGTACTATACAATCAAACCGATCTTAGTTCTATTCCTACGGGAGAAGTTAAACTTCAGGAATCGCTAAAGGGATAGATATTTGTAATCTAGTCCAATCCTGTGTTACTTCATGGGTGATAGGAGAGGAAATAACTTCTAATTTTCCTCCCATCACTGCTAATAATTTCTGATTTAATAATAGTTTCATTCCTGAAGATAGTTCCGGATCTTCCTGATTTGTTACTTCTTTAGATGCAACTAAATCTACTGCTTCACTAGATATAACAGCATCACTAGGGACATCTAAACAAATCTGCACAAAATTACTTTTATGCTCCATAGATGCAATATTAGCGGCAAGATAAATACTGCCTTCTTCCATCTTTAAAATAGCAGTGTCTATTAAGTTTACTAATATTTGGCGTAGCCAGCGCAGATCAGCTAAAACGTAAATTTCAGGTTCTGGGAATGATACATGAAAAGGATAATTACGATTTGCCGCCAGCATATAAGTTAATTTATGAACTTCCTGAAAAACATCATTTAGCTGAATAGGCTGAAGTTCTAACTTGTTTTTACCATGTTCTGTTCTGGCAACACTGAGAATTTCATCAATCATTTTCAGTAGTTTAAGTGATCTATCATAGGCTTGGCTGACAAATTCCCTTTCTTCAGCCGGATTTTCACACAGATCATTTAAAATTAACTGATGTAAACCGATTAACCCATTCAATGGCGATCGCAATTCATGGCTAGTTCTAGCTAAAAAACCAGCTTGAAACTGGCTCATTTCCCTAGCCATTTCGTAAGCTAATGTCGTTTGGTTTAATTCCTCTAAAATTCCAGTTTCTTCCTGTATTGGGACTGTTTTAATAGGGCTAGATACTGTCTTGGGAGTCTGTAAAAATAACTTACAAAGGCCAATTCCTAATCCTATACCTGTTCCTAAATATAGCCAGTTAGTGAAGTTCATAATTTTATAAAGATAATTTTTTTCTTTTCCAACTTTTCAGGGATAAATTATAAATTATGAGTTAATTGTAATTGCTCCTTGACGTAAAATTTGCCAACCATGACCAGTCCATTTAGCAACAGTGGAAGGAATTCCTAAACCTTTATATTCTGTAGATGCTAAAGTAAAAACTTCTGGGAATTGAGTTTCTATTTCTTCTCTATTTTCTAAAGTAGGTTGTCCTGATAAATTGGCACTGGTTGTAGCCATCGGACCAGTTTGAATTAAAATAGTTTGGGCAATTTGATGATTTGGCACTCTGACACCAATAGTATTTGGATCATGGGGATTCATAACTTTAGGAACTTTTGTATTAGCTGGTAATACTAAAGTTAAAGCACCAGGCCAATATTGATTAATTACATCTTGCCAGATTTGATATTCTGCATTACTTCCTTGAACATAATCCCATATATCTTCAGCTTGACCAGCCATTAAAATTAAAGGTTTATCTAAACAGCGTTGTTTAGCATTATAAATCAATTGTGCTTGGGCGGGAATGGTAGCTAGTGCAGGAACAGTATCGGTAGGAAAGCTGATCAATTTTCCAGCTTTGGCATTTTCTATTAATACTTCTAGGGAGACATTCATAAATATATGGAGTTACTATAAGAAATTGGAAAACGTTTGGCAAAAGATACCTCAACCATGACAAGGTGGTTGCAAAAGTATAAGTCAGGTGGGCTACCAGAGAATATTAAATGTTAAACATTGAAATTTTCTCTGGTGATACAGCAATAAAGTTTAACTGCTGGAAGTTTTCAGGAGAATTAACAGGGATTAATTTTTGGATAAAAGGCTGATAATAAAATAATTGATAACCAATACTTTCTAAATACTTTGCTACTTCAATATTGCTACCTTGACTACCTGCGATATTTTCATAAAGAATTACTGGTTTAAACTGATTTATTAACTGTTTACTCCCCGCTAAAACTGCCATTTCATGTCCTTCTGCATCCATTTTCAAAAAATCAACTTGCTGAATATTTTCTTGTTCCACTAAACTATCTAAGGTAAAAGAAGGAACTTCTTCAAAAGTACCCGCAGCTATATCTATAGTATCATCACTAACTACTTCATTAAGTTCATTGGCAGCGTGTAATAATAATTTGACAGTGCTGTTTTTATCACTTGCTGCACCTACACAAACTTTTACCCAGGGTAACTCATTTATTCTAGAGGTTTCTTGCAAACAACGGACACAACCAGAAAATGGTTCAACTGCTAAAACTCGTCCTGTATTTCCGACTTTTAAAGCTGCACTAAAAGTATAAACACCGACATTTGCACCGACATCAATAATTGTCATTCCTGGTTGGATATAACTGCGCCAAAATTCCATTTCTTTCTCGAACCAATCTTGCTCAGTTAGTAATACACTGGTGACAATACTTTTTAAACTTGGTTCAACTGCCATGATCAAATTACTTTCAAAAGGCAGATATGTAAATAAACTATCTAATGGTAATTGTGTCCATTTCCATTCTGGAGATGAGGCATTAAACTGATAAAAATCACTAGCTGTTTTTAGCCAATAATCTGCTAATGTTACTTGTTGCAAATCTCGATGAGCTAAATATAAAGATTGCAAAATAGGTGCGTAATCTGGTTGTAATTTTCTGGCTTGTTGTAAATATAAAATACCTTCTATTTTGCGAGACATTAAATTAGCAATCCCTATCTTTAAGCTCAAATTAACTAAATTAGGTAGAGTTTGGTTGGCTAGGTATAGAAACCTCTCGCTGACAGGAGTGTAAAAAGCAATTTGTGAGCTAGAAATAATTTCACTCAGTAAAACTAAGACTTGCTGAAAAATATTTTCAGATAAGATTTTTTCTAAACACTTTTGATCATTTATTGCTATTTTTCGCTGATTTACAGATAGATAGATTAAATAATTGTTATTTTCTATTGATACGTTGTAAGCATAATGTACAGCATTAATAAATGCGTTATAAGCTATTTCTAAAGCCTTTGATTTTTCTCCAATCCAACTATGAATTAATGCTAAATGAGCGGAAAAAATTGGATGTTTATCTATTTCCAAAGCATTATTTAATGCGTCAAATGCCATTTCTAAATACATAGAACGCATAGTTAAATCTTCAGACTGTTCTGCTTCAGCCATTGCTACTACCGCGATATTATTCCAGTCAGCAGCATTATTTGGTTCATCCCAAGAAGTCTGATCAAGAATATGAGCTATTTTCTCTAAAGTCTGATCAGCAACAGATGGTAGGAGATTTTGAAGATAATTTACATAAGAATTATCATTAGTAGCTGTAGAGTTCATATTTCAGACCTGTATAATTTTAAACTTTAGTTATTTACGGTTAGGATACCCAAAATTTTCTAGCATTTATCATTTATTTTGATAAATCTTTACAATCAACCACATAACTACCCAAAATCAGCATCCCAGCGTTGAGTCATTCTCTATCTGATGACTGAAGAGTCAGAAACTGTCTATTTAACTAACGTCTTCATAGTCTATAATTCCATCTGTCAGCCTGGGTTTCCTAGTTTCAATTTTAATAAATTAGTATCTAAATCCTGATAGATAAAAACCTACTTTTGTGGCCAACGCCAATTATAACGATTCCATTCATAAATACCTTGAATTTCATACTCAGTCCCATTCAAAAACCGGATTAGACAATTAGTAAAATCATCTTGATCCGGTTCATAAATCTGAATTACCATACAAGGAAACCATTCTCGTTGATCAGCATCATTTCCTGGTATCCATTCCCACAAAGCATTAGAAACCTCAACGCGATCGCCTATCCTGAGTTTTAAAGCCTCTTCAAAATAAGAATATTTATCAAAATGGTAGTCCTCCACCCGATTTAACCAGGGTAAACCATAGTGATCACGAATAAACTGCACCTTACCCGAATCTTGCCCCAACAGCCAATCATTTAACAACTGTACTTTCCAAGTGCGGTTTTGCTCCTCCTCCGCTTTCACAAACGCCAAAAACGCCTCCAACTCTTCTGGGGTGAGTTCATCCAAAGGATTAGCAGTATCTGATACCCTAGATTTTGAGTTCTTCTGAATTTGCTTGATTACTTGCAGCAATATTTGTTTCTGCGTATCACTGAGAGGATAGCCAGCTGCATCACAACGATAAAAAGCTGTTTTCAGGGCTGCTTCAATCTCATCGCTAGTCATAAGCTCCCGCAAATGATGGTTTCTGTTTACAATTATTGCAAACTTAAATTCAACTCTTCTATCCCTTCACCGGGAACTTTCGGGAATTTAAAGTTAAAACCTGTCTATACTTTCAGCAAATTTAAGGTGTATTTCATGTTATTACGCTCACTAAAGCTAATTTTCCTCTCTTTTCTCATCTTTTTTTTCACCTGGACATTTACTATCCCTGCTCAAGCTTTAACAAAACTTAAACTATCTGACTTGTCATATCAAGACTGTCCCCCAGAACTAGCAAAAGGCGCTGTTATTAGTAGCGGTTCAGCAGCAGCTAATTGTTTTATTGTCACAGGTAAAGCAGAAAATAGCACTTATAAAACAGTTTATGATGCAGATATCTTTGGACGCATTTATGATGCCAACAATAACCCTATCTTACAAAATCGTACCCGCTTAGGTTCTATTCCTGAAGTTCCACCAGGTATTAGTGATTTTGAGTTAAGAATATCCGTACCGGAAAACCAGCCTACTCCTTTAAAACTCAAGCAATTTAAAGCCTCTGGGTTTAGCGGCAAAGTCCGCAATTGACACTCACCGCTCTAAAGACACGGGGATTTTACATTCACTGTAGTTTAGACTAAACCATGAAAAATAACCCAGCAGGGCTGAGTTAATCAGAGACTTAGCAAAAGTATAAATAATCTGAGGTATTAAACAGCAATTGATGGTTCTTTAAGTAGTCGTGATACTGTTTTTTAACAATGGGGCAAGGGTTTTTACGGTGACGCTTTTTTCCTGGTTGCCAACTAAGGGAATTTCCGCGAGCTTTGGGCGCTCTTGTCGCTTTTTCAATTTCTATTAATAAAGTAAAAAATTAGTACATAGTTACAAAGAATGATGTATTGATTTATTTGTAGATAAACTTTATTTTTCTGTAATAATTTCACAGCTATAACTATATAGGCAAGTGAGATTCCCAGCTTTTCACATCAATTTATAAAATTTATAATTTATTGACAAGATACAATCAGAAGTCGGGGATCTTTTAATTCACAGCGATAACATCCAAATGATAGAAGTTGAACACCTCAGTAAAATATATGGTTCTACCGCAGCGATAAGTGATATCACCTTTAGCGTAGAACCAGGAGAAATTTTAGGTTTCTTAGGTCCCAACGGTGCGGGTAAAACCACAACAATGCGGATTTTAGCCGGTTATTTACCAGCAACCAAAGGAACGGCCAAAATAGCAGGGTATGATGTCCATGAAAATTCTCTGGCTATCCGCCAAAAAATCGGCTACTTACCGGAAACACCACCTTTATACCCCGAAATGACAGTTGAGGGATTTCTGCACTTTGTAGCCCGAATTAAAGGGATATCTGCGGGCGATCGCCGTCAAAAAGTGGAAGCAGCTATGCAACGCTGCAACCTGCAAGAAAAACGCAAGGTCATTATTCGTAAGCTTTCTAAGGGTTTTCGGCAACGAGTTGGTATAGCTCAAGCCATAGTACACGATCCCCCGGCCATTATCCTCGATGAACCCACCGTGGGACTAGACCCCAGACAAATTATTGATGTCCGCAACCTGATCAAAAGTCTAGCAGGAACACATACAATTATCCTTTCTACCCACATTCTCCCAGAAGTGAGTATGACTTGTAGCCGTGTAGCTATCATCAACCGTGGAAAAGTCGTAGCTACCAATACCCCAGAAAATTTAATGACGCAGTTAACCGGAGGTTCTGGTTATGAGTTGGAAATTTCTGGAGAACCTGCACTAGCAAAACAGGTATTACAAAATATATCTGGCGTGATTTTGGTAGAATCAATGCCTACCAGTGATCATTATCGTCCCCATCTGCGGGTAATATCCCAACCAGGAACAGAACCAGGAAAAGATATTGCTGCTGCATTAATTCGGGGAGGATTTGATTTATATGAAATGCGAAGGGTTAGCGCTAGTTTGGAAGATGTTTTTTTACAACTAACCACCGAAGAAAAACAATTATCCCCAGAAACAGAAACCACAGAAACAGAAACAACAGAAACAGAAGGAGAAACCATATAAATGGGTATCGTTATTGCTAATATTATTGCCATTTATCGCCGGGAATTACAAAGTTATTTTGTCTCACCTTTGGCTTATGGTATAGCTGGTATTTTTTGGTTTATCTCTGGGTTATTTCTAGTAATGATTCTCATCGGACCAGGGGGAATTTTACCGACAATTGCTACCTATGATGTCCAAGGTCAACAATTTGGAATACCTATTCCACCCATTGATGTCCCCTATGAATTTATCCGGGCATTTTTAGACCGCATTAGTTGGTTATTATTGTTTATTTTACCTATCCTTTCCATGGGACTTTATGCCGATGAACGTAAGCGGGGAACTTTGGAATTATTAGCCACATCACCTATAACTAACTGGGCTGTAGCTGTAGGTAAATTATTAGGAGTGCTAACATTTTTCATCACAATGATTTTACCATTACTGGGATTTGAAGCTCTAGCAATTAGCGAATCAAATCCTCCCATGTCCCCCATTATTCCTATAATTGGTCATTTAGGATTAATCTTACTAGCAGCAGCAATTTTATCTTTAGGAATGTTTGTTTCCTCCTTAACAGATAGTACACTTTTGTCAGCAGTTCTCACCTTTGCTGTGATTATTTTTTTGTTATTAATAGACTCTATTGCTAAAGCTATACCCGGCCCCATTGGACAAGCTTTAGGTCATCTATCTTTACTCAAACATTACAATACATTTATTCAAGGGGTTTTTGATACGAGTGGCTTAATTTTATTTGCCAGTTACATTATTTTAGGCATTTTTTTGACAGCCCAATCAATTGATGCACTACGTTTTCAAAGGCAATAGTTAAAGCATAGGTGACAGGTAGGTGATAGGTGACAGTTAAGAGAGAATAGATATTATTTAATCACCAATCATCAATTTCCCAATCCCCAATTACCCAGTACAAATAATGAAAAAAATACCTAAAAAAAATTTCGTTAAATTTCTCTTTTTGCTTGGCCCATTCTTTTTAACTGTTGGTTTAACAGTTGGTTTAATTGCAGATAAATGGGATTTATTACCTTTAATATTTATCATCCTTGGGTTGTTAATCTGTATTGCTTGGGTAAGTTTGGCACTTTATCAAAGTAAATTTTGGGCTAACCGTTCTACCCAATCTACTACTAATGCTTTAGTAGCAACTTTGGCAGTTTTAACTATTTTAGGGTTAATCAATTTTTTAGGTACACGCTATCAATTCCGATTAGATTTAACAGAAACTCAATTATTTACCCTGGCACCTCAATCAAAGGAATTACTACGTAATTTAGAAAAACCTGTAACAGTTTGGTTATTTACTAGAGATAAAAATCTGCAAGACCAAGAATTATTAGAAAATTATCGTCGTCAAAATCGAAGTTTTAAATTTGAATATATTGACCCCCAAACTAGACCGGGTTTAGCTGAAAAATTCGGGGTTAAAGATTTTGGTGAAGTTTATTTAGAGTTGGATGATAAACGTCAATTAGTCCAAACTGTAAATGAAAATGAACGTCTATCCGAGGTAAGATTAACCAGCAGATTACAACAAGTTATTACTAATAATACTGCTAAAGTCTATTTTCTCCAAGGTCACGGAGAGTTAGAAATAACAACGGCTAAAGACTCTATTTCTCAAGCAGTACAAGGATTAACAGATAAAAGTTTTGCGGCATTACCTCTGAATTTAACAGAACAACCTACAGTTCCTGATGATGCTGCTGTTGTTGTTGTTGCTGGACCAAAACGAGAGTTATTAGCAGGTGAAGTTACCACTTTACAGGATTATCTAAATCGTGGTGGTAATTTAATGTTAATGATTGACCCAAATACTGATCCTAAAATTGATGATTTGCTCAAAGATTGGGGTGTAAAATTAGATAATCGTTTAGCGGTTGATGTCTCTGGACAAAGTTTAGGTCTTGGGCCTGCTGCACCTTCTGTCACAGAATATGGACAACATCCTATTACTAAAGATTTTGGTAATGGTATTTCTTTTTATCCTTTAGCTCGTCCTATTTTAATTGAACCTACTCCTGGTGTTGAATCTACTCCTTTATTAAGAACTAAATCCTATCCTAGTAGTTGGGCAGAAAGCAATCAAAATAGTGAAAGTTTGGAATTTAATGAAGGTGAAGATTTAAAAGGTCCTCTAACTTTAGGTGTCGCATTAACAAGAAAGCTATCTTTACCAACTTCACCAACTCCGACAACTCCCACAAATTCCCCAACTCCCACAAATTCCCCAACTCCCACAAATTCCCCAACTCCCACAAATTCCCCAACTCCGACAACTTCACCAACTCCCACAACTTCACCAACTCCCACAACTTCACCAACTCCCACAACTTCACCAACTCCGACAACTTCACCAACATCAACTGAAGAAAATAATGAGAATAAAATTAATGAGAATAAAACTAAAGAATCTCGGTTAGTAGTGTTAGGAAATGCTGATTTTGCTAAAGATGGTTTATTTCCACAACAATTAAATGGAGATGTATTTCTGAATTCAGTAACTTGGTTGAGTCAACAAGAAAAACAACCTCTTTCTATTCGTCCTAAAGAACCAACAAATCGCCGTATTATTATGTCTACTGCCAAGGCAAATATTTTAAGTATTTCTACTTTGTTAATTTTACCTTTTCTGGGTTTTGCAACAGGGGCAATTATTTGGTGGAAACGAAGATAATTAATTAGTAATTGGTAATACTTATCCTGACTCCTAATAACTGATGAAAAAATCAACTTTAATTTTAATGCTTTTAGCTCTTGGCTTAGGTGGTTTTGTTTATTTTGCTGAAATTAGAGGTGCAAATAAACAGGAAGAAGTTAAACAAACTCAACAACCAATTTTTGCTTTTTCTGCTGATGATGTTCAATCTTTGTCTATTCAGACAAACGAAAGCACTATCAATATAGAAAGGAGTGATAAAGCAGAAGCACCTAAATGGTTACTTAAATCTCCTATTTCTGCAAATGCTAATGATGCCATTGTGACTTATTTAATGGATTTATTGGTAGGTAAAGGTGAGAAAATTACATCAACTACATCTAATCAAATTAGTGAGTTTGGGTTAGATAAACCTTTGGCAACTATTGAGATTAAACTCAAAAATCAACAAAGTCATAAATTGATTATTGGTAAGTCTAATTTTAGTAATAGTTTGTTATATGCTCAGATTGCTCCAGGTAATAATAGTGATGAAAATATGCAGTTATTTTTAGTTTCTAATAATTTCGCTAATGCTGTAAATCGGGAATTGTCAGAATGGCAAGACGTGAGTAACAAAGAAGATGAAAATAGTAAATCAGAGCCTTTACCTGGTTTACCTGACGCTATGAAAAATAATAGTCAATAATTTCATCATACAGGAAATCAAGAAGTCAGAATTTCCCAATTACCCATTACCCATTACCTCTGATAATGAAACCAACCGCAACCTTACTAATTTCTTGTCCTGACAAACGTGGTTTAGTGGCTAAATTTGCTAATTTTATTGATGCTAATGGTGGTAACATTATTGATGCTGATCAACATACAGATTTTGAAGCGGGTTTATTTTTAACTCGGATAGAGTGGCTGTTAGAGGGTTTTAATTTACCAAAAGATTTAATTGGGGCAGCTTTTAATTCTATTGCTCAACCTTTGGGTGCAAAATGGGACTTACATTTTTCTGATACTGTTCCCCGTGTAGCAATTTGGGTAAGTCGTCAAGATCATTGTTTATTTGATTTAATTTGGCGAAATAAGGCTAAGGAATTTAATGCAGATATATCTTTAATTATTAGTAATCATCCCCATTTACAGGCTGTAGCTGCACAATTCGGGATTGATTATTATCATATTCCTATGACTAAGGATAATAAACAGGAACAGGAAATTAAACAGTTAGAATTACTGCAAGAGTATAAAATTGATTTAGTGGTATTGGCTAAATATATGCAGGTGATCAGTGCGGATTTTATTACTAAGTTTCCGCAAATTATTAATATTCATCATTCTTTTTTACCTGCATTTATTGGTGCTAATCCTTACCATCGGGCTTTTGAAAGAGGTGTAAAAATTATTGGTGCAACTGCCCATTATGCCACTGCTGATTTAGATGCAGGGCCAATTATTGAGCAAGATGTAGTTAGGGTGAGTCATCGGGATACTGTGGAAGATTTGATTAGAAAAGGTAAAGATTTAGAGCGAATTGTGTTAGCTAGGGCAGTGCGATCGCATTTACAAAATCGGGTCTTGGTTTATGGGAATAAAACTGTGGTTTTTGAATGATCACAATCAATAGTTTGGTGTTAAAATTTGGCTTAATATTCAAGTAAGAAGCTATATTCAAGAGTTTTTTTGACTAATTTAGATTTTATTATTTAGCTTTATTTTATTAATTTGTCCTATTTTATCGGGTGGGTTAATATCAATGCAATCATCTTTTTTTTACAATCAATTTATTAGTTTGTTATACTATAAATTAAATAAGAAATAAATTATTGAGTCTTTTTAGTGACTAACTAAACTAATGCAATCAGTTTATACTGTAGAATCGCCTAGTATAGAACAGGCAATTGAATATTCTCCTTTAATGGTTTCACCAGATACTCTATTGATTGATGTCATAGTGATGATGAATTTAGGGGGAGGTAGAGCAGTAAAATCTGGGGATAATTTTGATTTTAGTAGTTGTATTTTAGTAGTTGATCAAACTAGCTTAATAGGTATATTCACTTTAAGAGATTTAGTAAAATTAACTGGGTTAGGAATAAATTTATCTCAAGTAAAAGTTTCTGAAGTGATGACAAAACCAGTTATTAGTATAAATTTAACTAAAACAAAAAATGCCCTGGCTGCTTTGTCTGTGATGTGCAAATATCAAATTCATCATTTGCCTGTGGTAGATAAACAAGGGGAATTAGTAGGTTTAATTACTCAAGATAAAATTCGCCAGATTATTGAACCATCTCACCTGTTAAAATTGCGGTCTGTCAAAGAAGTAATGGTGACAGATGTGATTCATGTTTTACCTAATACATCTGTGTTGAAATTATCCCAAATAATGAGCGATCGCCATATTGGTTGTGTGGTAATTGTTGAACCCCAAGAAAAACTATTAATGCCGGTGGGGATATTTACTGAAAAAGATATTATTAAAGCTCAGTTACAGAGAATAAATGTAGCCGAAACCCAGGTACAAACTATGATGAGTAAACCTGTTTTTAGCATTCGTGTAAATGAATCTTTATGGCAAGTTAACCAGTTGATGAAAGAACTGGGAGTGAGACGGTTAGTGGTAGTTGGTGAACAAGGAGAAATGCAAGGACTGGTGACACAAACTAATCTTTTAGAAGTAATTGATCCAGGGGAAGTAATTAAAGTTATTCAAGCCTTAGAAGTAAAGGTTGAGGAACAAACGGAACAACTTAGGAAAAGTAAACTCCAGTTAGAAAAAGAAGTAGTACAACGTCGTTCGGTTGAAAAATCATTACTTGAGGCGCGGGAAAAATTAGAATTAGAGGTAGACAAACGTACTTCTGAATTAGTACAAGCAAATCTACGGCTACAGAAAGAAATAGAAGAAAATAAAAAAGCACAACAGAAAATCCGTGAACAAGCTGCTTTAATTGATTTTTCTACTGATGCCATCTTTGTGAGGGATTTAGAAAATCATATTCTTTTCTGGAGTAACGGTGCGGAAAAATTATATGGTTGGACTGCGGAGGAAAGTGTGGGTAAACAAGCACATAAAATATTCTACCGAGAGTCATTATCTCAACTTGAAGCAGGAATAAAAATTACTTTAGAAACTGGTTCTTGGCAAGGTGAGTTACAACAAATTACTAAAACTGGGCAAGAAATTATTGTTGCTAGTCGTTGGACATTAGTCAAGGATAACTTTGGTCAACCAGAATCTATTTTAGTAGTCAATACTGATATTACCGAGAAAAAGCAACTGGAAACCCAATTTTATCGCGCTCAACGTTTGGAAAGTATAGGTACTTTAGCTAGTGGTATTGCCCATGATCTCAATAATGTTTTTGCACCGATGATGATGATTGCTCAATTGTTACCTTTAAGGTGCAAAAATGCAGATAGTCGGACTCGAGAAATGTTTAAAATTTTAGAAAATAGTTGTCAGCGTGGGTCAAATTTAGTCAAACAAATTCTCACCTTTGCTAGTGGTAAAGAAGGTAAAAATATTCTGTTTCAACCTGGAGTTTTACTCAAAGAATTCGTAACAGTGATTCAAGAAACTTTTCCTAAATCTATTACAATTTCCACCTCTATTCATAGTGATGATTTGTGGATTTTGGAGGCTGATCCGACTCAATTAGAACAGATATTAATGAATTTGGCTGTGAATGCTCGTGATGCTATGCTTAATGGTGGTGTGCTAACAATTAACGCCAGAAATTGTATAATTAGTGATGCCTATAGTAGAAGAAATGTTGATGCTCATGCAGGTGATTATGTTGCTTTTACTATTGCAGATACAGGAACGGGAATTCCTGCACATATTTTAGACCGGATTTTTGATCCTTTTTTTACTACTAAAAATACTGGTGAAGGTACAGGTTTAGGATTATCTACGGTTTTAGGTATTGTTAAAAATCATGGTGGTTTTGTAGAGGTATTGAGTCAAGTCGGTAAAGGCACAAAATTTGAAGTTTTTTTACCCAGGGTAGAGGGAAAAATCAATCACAAAACTATAGAAGGAGAATTACCTAGAGGTAATGGTAATTTGATTTTAGTGATAGATGATGAAGCGGTAATAAGACAAACTACCCAAGAGACTTTAGAAAAGTACGGTTATCAAACTCTAGTAGCTAAGGATGGGAGGGAGGCGATCGCTATTTATGCTCAACATCACCAGGAAATTGAGGCGGTTTTGTTAGATATGGTGATGCCTAATATAGATGGTTTAACTACGATTGGAATACTCAAAAATTATAATTCTCAGGTAAAAGTTATTGCTACAAGTGGTTTACCTTGGCAAGAAAAAGCCATCGCCGCTGGGGCCATAAAGTTTATTTCTAAACCCTACTCTGTGACTGATTTATTGACTACTGTCTTTGATATTTTAGGTAATTGGTAACGGGTTTTAGTTTAGGTTTTTCTCCTGTTCCAACTCCGTTTTCACAAAGCTAGTAAACCTTGATCTGTAAATCATACTACCTTTTTTAATTTGTAACGGTGCATTAGGCGATCGCAAATTTTACAATCATACATCTAACTCTCTGCGACTTTGCGCCTCTGCGTGAAACATCTACTTGATGGTGTGTTACGCTGTTGCTAACACACCCTACCTGACTAAGACAGAATTTTTCAGATAAAATTTTCAATTCTGTTTAATCTTATACGATTTTAAAAATCTTTAGTGGTTATACTGTACACAAAGGTTCTACCTGGGAATTGATGAAGTGGCAAAACAAACCACTTCATTTTTATTTTTTATTTAGTCATTAGTTATTGGTACTAATTATAACTCCTGACTCCTTGATCTCCTTTTAATCATTTACCAATTCATCGTTCCATTTTTCCCGTTTTGGACGCTTTTCTATTTCTCCCATTTCCCCATCACGTATTCTATCTATATACCAAGTTTCCCATTTTAAAGCTTTTTGATTTTCCAAATGATTAACAAATTCAATAATTGATTGATCAAAATCAATCGGAGATTTTAACTTAAACTGAATGCTCCGTAAAATTTTAGCATCATTATTAATAAAATATTCAATCACAAACTGACTCAACCACAAAACCAAAATATTATATAGTTTCCCCACAATACTCTGACGTTTTTTGGCAATAAAAACTGTCATAACTTCTGCCTTTCCAGCTTCAATTATTCGGGATGCAAACATAATATTAAATTGTAGAATACCTATCCCAATAGTAATAAAACCCGTCATTCCATACCAATAACAAAGAGAGAAATTAACAGACTTTTTATAGAAAGGACGAATCAGTTTAATCAAAAAAGAATCAGGACTTTCATCAGTAGTATTGGTAAAAGTAATAGCATTTTCATTTAGTTCCTGTTTTTCAAAATTAAACTCTGATAACAAATTATGGACAGTATTAAAATGTTGAGTATCAATAGCATTGATCATAAAAATATTAGGATGACAATTCATGATCAACCGTTTCCCAAAAGCACTAACACATTCATCCAGTTCTAACTCAGGAATAAAAGGTAAAGGTTGCTGAGGAGTTTCACCAGTCCAAACCCAAACCAAACCGTATTTTTCCCCAGTTGGCCAACTTTTAGTTTTTACCTTAACAGGTTCATCCAAACAAGGAATTTCGACACAAAAACCAGCAGCATCAAACTTCCAATGATGGAAAAAACAGCGTAATTCATTACCTTCAACTGTACCTTCTCCCAGATGAGCGCCAAAATGGGGACAATAAGCATCAAGAATTACAACTTGTTGATCTTCACCACGATAAATTACTAATTCTCTACCCAAAATTGTCACAGGTTTAATTTCACCAACCCCCAATTTTTTAGAAGGTATTACCCAATACCAACCTTCAATAAAACGTTCTGGACGATTAAAAACTTTAGGTTTTTTAGAGTAGTTTAAATTGGTATAATTGACGTTCATTTTTAGATTTTTACTTATAAAAAAGCAGGTAATCTAGAAATATCACGCCATTCTGATAAAAACAGTAATATTAAGTACGGTAATTGCTAATTGGGTAAAATGAACAAATGACTAATAACTAATTACGACTAAAATAAAACAAAACCAAAAAACATTACCAAAAAACATTTTTATTTTTTTTATTTAGCATTACATTCAACAATACCAGGAACAGAAAGTATAGACTGTTCTACATTATTAGTGCAAGAAGCGCAACTCATTCCGTTTATTTTCAGAGTCAGATTATTCATAATAAATTAGCTAATTAGTGATGGGTAATTGGTGATAGGTAATGGGTAATTATAAAAACTTTCACCTGTTCCCTATCACCTGTCACCTAATAACTTCTAATAACTTACGCTGGTGGATAACCAGCAGCAACTAAGGCTTCTTTAATTGCGGTTTCTGAAGCTTGAGTATCAACATTTACAAGTTTGGTTTTAGTGTCTGCTTCCACATTCGCGTTAGCATCTACCGCTTTAACCGCATTGGTAATGTTATTAGCACAAGCAGAGCAAGCCATTCCTGGGACTGTAAGTTTAATTGTCATAACTGTAAATAAGAAAGTGAACAAAAAATGAAGATTCAACTAGATATCTGGCAACTTCTAAGGAAACTAGGAAACAAACGGACTTTTCTTTCAGCACTGTCGCCTATTACCTACTGCAACTACTGATTGATCTCGTACTTGCTCTTTTCATTTCTCAAAGAAGGTCAAGGCATTTCCGCCAAAAATCTATGCTTCTATCACTAAGTTTTTGGCTGATATTCCTTGTCATTCTATTCTAAATCATTCACCTCAATAGAGAAGATAGGTGTTGCTGATTTTAGGGATAAAAATAATTTTGCATACGTTTATACCTTTGTAGAGACGTTACATGGAACGTCTCTGTGGTGTAAGACATATAAACCGAAAATATAGACAAAGGATTTTAGCTGATTTTATTTTGCTATCAGCTACTTATTTTCAGATATGGGTAATTCAATCATAAATTCTGAACCACCTTCAGAAGGTGCTTGAAAAGTTAAACTACCCTTATGAATATCTGTAATTATTTGATAACTGGTATATAAGCCTAAACCTGTACCTTGCTGTTGTGATTTTGTGCTAAAAAATAGCTCAAATATGCGGTCTTTATATTTTTTATCAATCCCAATACCATTATCTCTAATTGTAATTCTAATTTTATTGTCATCCGTAAGTTTGGTCTTAATCCAGATAGTTGGTTGAAAATAAATATCATCACTCACATTCAATTTTGCTACTAAGGCCTCAATGGCATTTTGTAAAATATTCATCACAGCTTGATTGAAGAGATTAGCAAAACCTCTAGCTTCTGGGATATCTGCATAATCTTTAACAATTGTAATACTAATTGAGTCTTTTAAGTCAAATTGATAGCTTAATGTCATTAAAGTGCTATCTATACCTTCATGAATAAGAAAAGGTTTAACTCCTGACTGATCCAAACGGGAAAAAACATGAATAGCTTGAATAACCGAGCGAATTCTTTCTGCTCCTGTATACATGGAATCCAGAATTTTTGTAAAATCAGAATTAATAAAATCTAATTCAACATCATCTATGAAACTTTGAATTTCTGGAGTTGCATTAGGAAATGCTTGCCGATAAAGTTTGACTAACTTTACTAATTTATGACTATATTCAGAGGCAGGAGTAAGATTACATAAAATAAAGCTCAAGGGGTTATTAATTTCATGAGAAATGCCGGCGGCAATTCTACCAGAGTTAATAAGCTTTTCTTGTTGAATTAATTCAGCTTGAGTTTCTTGTAATAACAAAAGAGTTTTTTGTAGTTGCTGATTACGAGATTCTAATTCTCTCTGTAAAGTTTGAATTTTTAACTGCGTCTGAATTCTCACTAAAACTTCTTCTAGTTGAAATGGTTTAGTAATATAATCAATACCTCCTACTTGAAAAGCCTTGACTTTATCAGTTACCTCACTACCTGCACTTAAAAAAATTATGGGAATTGAGCTTGTTATCGGATTACTTTTTAAAGATTCACAGACTTCATAACCACCCATTCCTGGCATATTAATATCCAGGAGTATTAAGTCAGGTTGAATTGTATTGATCGCTGTTAGGGCGGATTTACCGTTAATTGCTTTGCGGACTTGGTAATTATGCTTAGATAAGAAATCAGATAAAAAGCGGATATTTTCTAGCTTATCATCAACGATAAGAATATCAGATGAAATAGTTTTATCCTGAATAGTCATTTGTCAGTGTTTGCTTATTATGAATTGAATACGATTAGTTTTGAGAAAAACACAAGTTTTTATTACCTACTATTATAGGGCTTTTAGTTCTAATTTGCGAATAAATGATCAAGCATTTAAGGCGATTTGACTATATTTCTAGCATCTCTGATTTAATGAATATTTTTTTTATTAGCTTGCCTCTGAATCCTAGTTATTACCATTGCACTAAGCAGATATTTTCAAATCTTACGGCCATAAATATTGATGTAATTTTACTCTGCAATACATAGCATTTAGCATTTAGGAGATGATAACAGGCTAAAATTTAGTAAATTTTTTGGCTCTCAGATGACTTGACTAACTACCGGCTGGGTTACATTTGGGGTAGTATGATATTAGACCACTACTACCCGATTCATAGATATCTGTCAGGTTAACTGCTACTTTTTCTGAAAACCATTCATAATAACATCAGCTATCTTTTCAGCATCTAGAGGCTGGGAGAAAAGAAAACCTTGCCCAAAGGGACAATTTAACAATTTTAATTGTTCCCATTGTTCATTGGTTTCGATACCTTCAG
This sequence comes from Okeanomitos corallinicola TIOX110, assembly GCF_038050375.1. Lineage (NCBI taxonomy): Bacteria > Bacillati > Cyanobacteriota > Cyanophyceae > Nostocales > Aphanizomenonaceae > Okeanomitos > Okeanomitos corallinicola. The sequence goes on from NZ_CP150886.1 coordinate 2,045,614, forward strand.
CAATGATATTCATCCCCATATTTTTAGCAATTTGAATCATAGCTTGTACCATACTCAAACTTGCGGGAGTATCTTGTAAACGCTCGATGAAGGAGCGGTCTATTTTCAGATTATCCACAGGGAAAGAATGTAAATAGCTGAGTGATGAATACCCAGTACCAAAGTCATCAATACTTAATTGAATATTTCTTTGCCGAATATTATCAATTACCATAGCAGCGGATGAGGTGTTATCCATAATCGCGGTTTCGGTGATTTCTAACCGTAGGCATTGGGGGGAAATCTGAGTTTCTGCTAAAATATCGTCTATTTGCTGCACAAATTGAGGTCGAGAAAACTGATAAGCAGATACATTAACACTAATGTAAAAATACGGATCAACTATTTTTTGTTCTTGCCAGGAACGAAGTTGAGAACAGGCTTGTTTGAGTATCCATTCTCCCATTTGGATAATCAATCCTGTTTCTTCGGCAATAGGAATAAATTCAGCAGGAGGAATCAAACCCAGGGTAGGATGATACCAACGGATCAAGGCTTCAGTACCAACTATTTTACCTGTGTTTAACTCAATAATAGGTTGATAATGAAGGGTAAATCCTGAAAATTGCATCCCTTTACGTAATTCTGTTTCCATCTGTAATCGCTGACAGGCTTCCTCGTACATTGCCTGAGCAAAGATTTGATATTGATTCTTACCTAAAGATTTAGCTTTATACATGGCTATATCTGCATGACGTAGCAACGCTTCAGGATCACGATAATGGGAACATTCTGTAACCACACCGATACTAAAGGAGAGAAAAACCTCTCTTTCTCTGAGGGTAAAAGAATCTGTAAATCGTTGAAAAATATTTTCGACTATTTCTTTTACCTGTGACTGCTCAGTAATTTGAGTCAGTAAGATCACAAACTCATCCCCACCTAATCTTGCTAGTAAATCTTGTGTATTTAAGATAGATTTTAATCGTTGAGCTACAGCAATCAATAACTCATCTCCGGCTAAATGTCCGAGGGAGTCGTTGATAATTTTAAAGCGATCGCAATCAAGATATAAAACAGCAAATTGATCATGAGGATTTGCTATTTGTTTTTCTATGGATTGCCAAAGTTCTTTCATTAATAAAGCTCGGTTTGGCAGTTTAGTTAAGGAGTCTTGAAAGGCCATCGTCAATAGTTGGTTATTAGCTATTTCTAGTTCTTGGGTTCTTTCTTTTACTCTTTCTTCTAGTCTGGTATTGAGGTCAGAAATAGTTTTATGGGCTTTGATAATAGTTAGTTGATGTTGAACTCTGGCTAATACTTCTTCTATATGAAATGGCTTAGTGATATAGTCTGCACCACCTGCTTGAAAGCCTTGTAATTTATCACTCACTTCATCGGCAGCACTGAGAAAAATGATGGGAATTTTGTTGGTTTTTGGATTTGATTTCAATTGTTGGCAAACTTCATAGCCAGTCATTTCTGGCATTCTAATATCTAACAAAATTAAACTGGGTTGGTCGGTTTTAACTGCCATTAAGGCCATTTTACCGCTAATAGCTTTACGGGTTTGATATCCCTGCTTTTCTAAAATACTAGATAGGAGACGAATATTTTCTAAGACATCATCAACTATTAAAATATTTTTTGGGAAAGTAGATGATGATAAATTCTGTTCTGCCGAGACTATATTATTCATAGATGAGCCTAAATTTTTAGAACTTGTAGTCAATAGGAAACATGAGTTATTAAATATTGCCTGGGGAGTTCAATAATCAGCAATAACCTTGAGGACTGGAACACAAAAAATCATAACAAACATTAGCAAAACATTTGCATACAATTAATATTTGTAAATCTTTGCTGTGATTAGTTGATAGCTGAATGTTTACTTATTACTTACTTGAGTGAGTATCATTAATTGGTCAAACTGATAGTGTTCAATTAATTTTGTTAATGCTGCAATTAGGGATGTTTGAGCGGTGGGAATTTCTGCAACTAATTCTATACATCTATCATCATTACCTTGAGCAGCGGCAAAATTTAATTCATTAATCCATTCACTAGGCATAATTCCTAAAACAGTGCTGTCAAGTATAAATTCTGGTTGCTCGGTTGTGGTTTGAATATTCTCATTTTCTAGATGTTTTTGATAGAGGAATTGAATCTGCAAGTGTTCAGAAAGGGTTGATAAAATTTCTTCTCGACGGAATGGTTTACTCACAAAGTCATCACAACCTGCCATTAATGTATGTTGTCGCTGTTCAGCAAAGGCACTGGCAGTCAGAGCAATAATTTTTGTTTTTTCGGGTTTTATTCCCACTGTTAATTCTTGCTCTTGGAAACGAATTTGTTGAGTAGCTGCATAGCCGTCAAGAATAGGCATTTGCATATCCATAAAGATTAAATCTGGTTTGTATTCCTGCCAGACAGCGATTGCCACTTGTCCGTTTTCGGCTTCATGTACTTCTAAACCTAAATTCTTTAAAATTTGTCTCAGTAGTAGTCGGTTAGTAGCATTATCTTCAACTATTAAAATGCGATAGTGTTGCTCTGGAGCAATACCCACCACATCATCAAAGTTTAATAATTTATCATCGGTTTTTTCTTGGGCTATACTGGTTTGGATATTAAAGCTAAAACAACTACCTTTATCTACTTGACTGCTGACAGTAATTTCCCCCCCCATTAATTCTACAAATTTCTGACTAATTCTTAAACCTAAACCTGTTCCTTCTTTAGATATTTGTCCGGCTTTTGCTTGCTGAAATGGTTGGAATAATTGACCAATTTCTGCTGATTCAATACCTAATCCTGTATCTTCTACTTCAAATTTGAGATTGATCATTGATGAAGAATTGGATTCTCCTGTTTGATGATCATTTATTTGTTTAGCTCGTAGAATAATACTTCCTTTTGCTGTAAACTTAATTGCATTACCCAGCAAATTTATTAATACCTGGCGCAGTTTATTTTCATCAGATTTAATATATTGTGGTAAATTCACATCATAGTCAAAGTTTAGTTTTAAACCTTTAGCTTTGGCTTTGAGTTGCAGCATGGCGGCTAAGGAAAAAAGTAGTTTATGTAAGTCGAATTCTGTTTCACATAGTGTTGTTCTTCCTGCTTCAATTTTAGACATTTCTAACACATCATTAATGAGGGAGAGCAGATGCTCACCGCTGTTATTAATAATTTCAATATATCTGCGATGGTCAGAACTAAAGGATTGATCTTGCTGCATTAATTGAGTAAAGCCAAGAATAGCATTCAGTGGAGTTCTTAGTTCATGGCTCATGTTAGCTAAGAATTCACTTTTGGCGCGGTTAGCTGCGTCTGCTTCGTCTTTGGCTATTTGTAATTCTTCTGCTTGTTTCTGGACTTGGGCAAATAGTTCTGCTTGTTGTACAGCTACTCCTAATTGATTACCTATTTGGGTGACAATTCCTATTTCTGCATTTTGCCACTGTCGGGGTTGGTCATTTTGATAAACTGCCAATAAACCCCACAGTTGATGTTTACAGAAAATGGGAGTAATGATATAAGCTCTAGCTTGTAACTCTTCGAGTAGATTCAAATAGCAATCGTTAAACCCAGCGGTGTATATGTCGGTAACACAGCAATAGCTATTTTTTTTATTCAATGAACCACCTTGGTTTTCCTTTAAATAGGTATCACGACTGATTACTTCTGCTGTACTCAGTTTAGTGGTTATACAGTTCTGATCATCCACAGCTACCTGGGTAAGTTGGGGATCATCTGCCCTGCCTGGGAGCATCATATTCCAATCTTCAGTCACAGACTCCGAGACTAATTTGCCACTCCAGTCTGGGTTAAAACGGTAAATGAGGACGCGATCGCAAGCTAAAGTATGGCGTAATTCATGGGTTGTCACCGTAAAAATAGATTCCAAGTCCAAGGTTTGGCGCATTCGTAAAATTATGCCGTTGATGGCTTTTTCCCTTTCTGCCATCACTCTTAAAGTTGTTTCTACGGCCACACGTTCACTAATTTCATTTTCTAGGGCATTATTGGCAGCAACTAAAGCTACTGTGCGCTCCTTGATTCTGGTTTCTAAACTATTATAAGCTTGTCGTTTTTCTTCCTCTGCCCACTTACGTTGTAATTCAGCGGCAGCACGGGCAGCAAAGATACTGAGAATGGCTTGGGTTCGCTCATTGGTAATTACAGGTTTAACATCAATAATACAAAGATTGCCAATTATTTGCTGATTTACATCCAGTAGTGGTATACCTACATAGCCTTGAGCATCAATTTCTTTTAGCAATGGGGCATTGGGAAACGATTCTTGAAGATTATTTGCATAGGAACATATCATTTTTTTTTCCAAGACTACTTGGCAAGGAGTTCCCGTTAATTCATATTCAATATTTTCTACTAAATCGGTAGTATTCCATAAAGCAATTGTACGTAATTTTTGCTGGGAATTATCGGCAAATTCAGATACTAGCACGTAGCTGGTATTTAAGGCTTCCGCGAGGTTTCGTGCTAGAGCTTTAAAAAACTCTTCGCCAGTAACAGTGGCAGTTCCTATCACAATGCTTTGTAAGGTTTCCTCCGCTCGTTTTCGCTCTGCTATTTGCTGTTGTAGTTCTTGGTTAATTTTTTCTAGCTGTTCTGGAGTTCTCAAGGCTAAAAATTTCGGTAGTAATTCCACTAATTGTAAAGCAGTATAACAAGAAACTAAAGCTGTAAGAGCGCGTTCAATCCCAGATATCCAATAGTTAGGATGCCACAATGTCCAAATATCTAAAAGATGCCCCACACCACAAAGAATTATAAATGCACCAAATAAGATAAAAACGTTAGAGAAAGGAATATCTTCGCGCTTTTTGACAAAGTAGATTAACATTGCCGGAATCGAAAAATAGGCGATCGCAATTAATAAATCACTAACTAAATGTAGTCCCACTAAGGGAGTTTGCCACAGATAACAATGTCCATGTGGTATGTAATAGTTAGATGCTAATGTATTTGTTACTAAAAGTATAGTTCCTGCCATTGTTCCCTCTTGTAAACTTTAATTTAAGCACTTATCTTTATTAAAGGTATTTGAGAATATCAACTCTAATATTACTTACTGCAAATTTTCATATTTTTAACGTGGTATCAGGAAAGTCAAAATAGTTAAAATAGCCAAAATTGCTCTTTTTTTTCTTTTTAACTTGCACATTAGCAAACCATAGAGGTTGATATGAGCAAATTTACTGACCTGACTAGCAACACCCTGTAAATATAACTAAATAAAATTGTGGCATAATCGGCCAGCAAATGCTATTGACGATAGAAATTTAAGTCAGTAACTTAACAATCTCAAAGTGAGATTATCACTGAACTATCCGCAGGTGATAAAGAAGTATTGGAATTAATCCCAAAATTACTCGATGCGATACCTTCGGTAAGCTTCGCTAACCCATTACCTATGGAGAAAGACAAAGGGAGCCAAACTGGGTAAATCAGTCCGAATAGTACGCAGACTGGTTTTTGCAACGCGGCTTTCAGGCTCTATCCCTTATGAAACAAGCTGTTTAGCCACCTTGTCACCTGTTAAGCAAAAATTCTCTAAAACCGGATAAATGCCTGAAAGTCCTGAAAATGCGTAGCTTGGTCACTTGTGATGCTATTGTTGGACAATAATTCTTTAAAAGTGACAATAATAATTTGATGTACAAATGGAGAATAGGAGACTCGAACCCCTGACCTCTGCGGTGCGATCGCAGCACTCTACCAACTGAGCTAATTCCCCTTGCGGATGCTGAAGTCAAAATAGCAATTACATCTTAACACTCAGAATCTACAATTTTCACATCTTGTTGCGAAAAAATCTCCCGCACCCGTTCTAATTCTAAATCAGTTAAATAGTCAACCGTCCAGTTCGCTTGGCGTTGTAGCATATGAAAGGGGTAGGTGTTAGCAACTCCTAAAACTTGCATCTGAGCGCGTTTTGCTGCTTGAATCCCATCAGGAGTATCTTCAATAGCTAAACATTCCTGACTTTGCAGATTTAAATCTGGATATGCTTGATTTAATTTTTCTACAGCCAACAAATAACCCTCTGGTTGGGGTTTACAGGTTCTAATATCATCACCAGCAACGATGACATGAAAAACATCATTCAGTTTAGCTCGTTGTAGAACAGTGTCTATTTCTTGATGTAGCGCGCAACTAACTAAACCTAGTTTAAGATTTTGCGATCGCATCTGAAAAATTAAATCTTCGATTCCCGAATACAAAGGTAACTTTTCTAGCTTTTCTAGTTCCTGCACATAAGCTTTAGCCTTACGGTTAAGCAACTGAACTAAATACTCTTCTGTTACCAACCTACCACGATGTTTGAGCAAGTCTTGAAAATAAGCGCGATCGCTCCTACCCAGACAAGTTTGACGTTCAAGGGGCTTTTGTGGTTGCAAATTTTCCTGTAACAGAATCTCATCTATCAATTTTAAGTGAATTGGTTCATCTTTAATAATGACACCATTGAAATCTAATAATACCGCTTTTAAACTCATGCCACTATACAAAAAACTGAATAATGTTGGCAAAGCCCTAATTATATTACCACAGCATCACTACCAACCCCGACCCCAGTAAAAGTTAATAAACTGGGTTTTTGATTTTGCCCTATTGACAGGTAAATATATTATGTAGTATATTTGTAATATAAAAGTCGTAAAATCTCAAATTATGAATTACCATGCAGACAAAAAACTAAATCTTTGGAAAAATTAATCTTTTACTTTTGACTTAATTTTATGCCTTACGAACAACTAGGAATTAACACACCATCACCTGTATTATCTTGGGCAAATCATCCCTTAGCCTCCGATGAAACCAAAATGGCAAAAAATGTTGCCTCCTTGCCATTTGTATTTAAACACGTGGCTTTAATGCCCGATGTTCACTTAGGAAAAGGAGCATTAGTCGGTTCAGTAATTGCCACCAAAGAAGCAATTATGCCCGCTGCTGTCGGGGTAGATATTGGTTGCGGTATGAGTGCCATAAAAACGCCATTTACAGGTGAACAATTAGCAGGAAAACTCAAGAAAATTCGCCAAGATATTGAAGCAGCAATTCCCACCGGATTTAATGCTAATGATAAAGTTGAAAAATCAGTCACAAATTGGCAACGCTGGAGTAATTTCCAAGACTTACATCGTGGGGTGCAAGACTTAGAAAGTAAAGCCATGAAACAAATGGGTTCTCTGGGTGGGGGTGAAAAATTGCCCCATCTTACAGTAATGTAGGATTAAAAACTCGTCCAAATCGGTGAAAGCTGAGATGCTAATACCGAGGGAAGCGGTAAAACGCCCCGTAGAGAGTAGAGGGACTTGGGCATCCTGATATATTAGTCAATTTATGAGGATGAAGGTGTACTCCGAACTATACCGAACAAGAAGGTATAGAATCAAGCAGAAATGACTTGATCAATTGCCACTTTCATTGATGATATTGTGGAATTATGGAAACCACTAATATCACACTCAATCACTCTGATTATGCCTACCTATTCGGCTTCATTCAAACTGATGGTAATTTATACAATAACACTCGTGATCGAGGTCGTTTAAGTATAGAAATTCATAAGCAAGATGAAGATATATTGTGGGCTTTCCAGAATCTGATACCGTTTAATTCTTCTATTATGGAAGTATTAAGTAGAAGTCGAAACAGTATTCAACTTAGACTGTGGAGACTGAATAAGCTTAACAGGCAATTAGTAACAAATTGAATCATTTTATCGAAGTTTGTCTCGATACAGAGAACCAAGTTTGGCTAATGTTACATTCCGGTTCAAGGAACATTGGTAATAAACTAGCCCAATGTCATATTGACACAGCTAAACAACTAGCAAAAATGGCAGGTGAGAAATTACCAGATCCAGATTTAGCTTATTTCGTAACTGGAACACCGGAATTTCAAGCCTATTGGCGAGATTTACAATGGGCGCAAAATTATGCACATTTTAACCGAGATGTAATGATGTCACGGTTTAAAAAAATCATCGAAAAACATCTGAATGGAGGTAAAACAACTAAGCCTTTATTAGAAGTAAATTGTCATCATAATTACGCCGAAAAAGAAGTACATTTTGGCGAAGAAGTGTATGTCACTCGTAAAGGTGCAGTCAGAGCTAAACAAGAAGATTATGGGATTATTCCTGGTTCAATGGGAGCAAAATCTTTCATTGTTAAAGGTAAAGGAAACGCTCATAGTTTCTGTTCTTGTTCCCACGGTGCTGGGCGGTTAATGTCCAGAGCAAAAGCTAAAAGATCATATACTCTAGATGATTTAATTGCCCAAACAGAAGGGGTAGAATGTCGTAAGGATACAGGAGTTTTAGATGAAATTCCCGGTGCTTATAAACCCATTGAACAGGTAATGGAAAACCAAGCAGACTTAGTAGAAGTAGTTGCAACCCTCAAACAAGTTCTCTGTGTTAAAGGTTGAATTTACCTGATTTGTAGAATAAATTAGTAGGGTTTTAGCAATGCTAAACCCTCTTTTTATGAGTGTTATAGTGTCGCTTTCTTACCACTATTATGATATAAATACTATTTACTATCAACATAAATTTCCCACATCTGCCGATAGGCTTTTTCCATTTCCCTAGTAAACTTTTCACCATTCCATAAAGGTGCATTCTTTTTCCCTTGTTTTAATTTCCAAGACACTTCTTTTCTTAAATTTTCATCTTTACCTAACTTGACTCCCCATTCCACATATTCCTCATCACTCCAAGCTATACCTTCTGTAATACCTGCATTCATCATCATTCCATAACTATTACGGGCTGCAAATTGTTTTCCGACTTTAGTAACTAAAGGAATTTCTCTCCACAGAGTTTCTAAAGTTGTGGTTGCACCGTTGTACGGAAAAGTATCTAACACCACATCAGCAATACTAAGATTAGCTCTGTGAATAGCTTCTGTAGCCATAATAGGTAAAAACTTAAACCGATTTATATCAACACCTTTTAATTCTGCTATTTCTTCATAAAATTTCTGAGTTGCTTCCTCATCAGCGTATCCTTTAATTAGTAAGTAACTATTCGGTACTTGTTTAATAATTTCTACTTGCAATTTACTATGGTCAAGATGTCGTTTATAACCGCTTTGTGTGACGAAATAAATAATTGCATCATCAGAAATATCTAATTCTTCTCTTCTTAAAGTTGGAACATTCACCTCAAAACCATCAACTGCAACGTAGGTTTGTGGTAAACGCCAGATTTTTTCTTGATAGTAATCTTGGGCATTTTCTGGCAAGACATAATCATCAGCAATAAAATAATCAATCGTTGATAAACCCGAAGCATCTAAGCCTAACCAAGTAACTTGTATTGGTGCTGGTTTAATTGCTAAAATCTCCACAGAAAGGTCGAAAGTTAAACTATCCAAATCTACTAAAATATCAATTTCATCTTCATGAATTTGTTTAACAACTTCATGATTTTGATTTGTACCATAACTATATGATTTGTCTGATTTTTCTCTAAACCAATCTTGTAAGCCATCATCATTTTTAGTAGGTAACATCATATAGGAATAAATCTGAAAATTTTCCCGATTATGATGAGTAAATAGCCAGCGAGAAATCCAACCTACTGAATGCTGTTTAAGAAAACTGGATATGTAGCCGATTTTTAAAACTTTATTTTTTTCTTTATTACTAGGCTGGGAATAACGATATTGTTTAATAATATCTTGATCATAAATTTCTATATTTTTCAAACACAAATTCATCAAATCATTTTGCAGAGGACGAATTCTTGCGGGTTCATCTTGAAAATATGGAAAGAAGAACATCGAAGTAAATAGGCGTGATATCAAGGCATTGTTATTAATAACGGGAGATTCTGCAATCAGCGCAGCAATTAATTCTTCTTGTTTTTTAATAGTAGTATAAGCCTCATCCCAATACCCTGTGGAAGCCATTAATGCTCGGAGTAATGTTTGATGAGCATATACTTTTTGTGTTAATGTCTCTGAATACAAAATCAATTTTTTCGCAGTATTAATTCCTTGTTCATATTGATATGAATCTTGGTAAGCTGTACTTAATTGTAAGAGAATATCTTGATTTTCAGGACTTATTGGTAATAAAATTTCTAGAATTTGGGCTGCATGATAATTTCTTTTCAAAACATTCCTGATATTGATAACACCAGCAACCACAATATATCTAAACTCACGGATATTCTGGTCTTGATGTTTAATGATATTAGTAAAGATTTTAATAAAGTCCAATATATAACGCGCTAAAGGTGTTAACTCTAAAATATTTTTAGTAACCTTTAAAATTAAATTAGAGTCAATCTGGTTATAATCAGAGATTGATTCCAGAGTTTCCAGAAGATTTAATTCACCCCAATACGCATCATCTAAGATTTTTAATTGAATAGCTAAATCAAAACTCGATAATAAATTATTAACATCTGTAGGGTTAATACTTCTCAGATGTTGGCGAATTGTCCAGGCTAATTTTTTCTCCTCTAATTGTTCTTGGCGTTCTGCTTCTTCCCTTAATACTTGACTTAATTCTAATGTCCAAACTTCAATTTCTGCATCATCATCTGCTTCACCCATGCCTAAAAACCAAGTTAGGGTAGCTTCTTCTTCCTCACCTTGTAATAGCAAACATAATCCCAAATACCAGTAATTAAGTTTTAGCTCTGGTTCAGTTTCAATAGCTTGTTCAAAGTAATTAGCTGCTTTTTGATAATCACCTTGAATAATATATTGATATCCTTCTTCAACTTTCATAGACTGATTATTCATGGTCTTTTTTCCCTTTCCTAAAAAGTATCTATTTATCTAAGTTATCAACATAAATTTCCCACATCTGCCGATAGGCTTTTTCCATTTCACGGGTAAATTGTTTACCATTCCATAAAGGTGCATTCTTTTTTCCTTGTTTTAATTTCCAAGTCACTTCTTTTCTTAAATTTTCATTTTTACCAAACCTCACACCCCATTCCACATATTCCTCATCACTCCAAGCTATACCTTCTGTAATTCCCGCATTCATCATCATTCCATAACTATTACGAGCTGCAAATTGTTGTCCGACTTTGGTAACTAAAGGAATTTCTCTCCACAGAGTCTCTAAGGTTGTGGTTGCACCATTGTAGGGAAAAGTATCTAACACCACATCAGCAATGGTAAGATTAGCTCTGTGAATAGCTTCTGTAGCCATAATAGGTAGGAACTTAAAGCGATTTATATCCACACCTTTTAATTCTGCTATTTCTTCATAAAATTTCTGAGTTGCTTCCTCATCAGCGTATCCTTTAATTAGTAAATAACTATTTGGTACTTGTTTAATAATTTCTACTTGCAATTTACTATGGTCAATATGTCGTTTATAACCACTTTGTGTGACGAAATAAATAATTGCATCATCAGGAATATCTAATTCTTCTCTTCTTAAAGTCGGAACATTCACCTCAAAACCATCAACTGCAACGTAGGTTTGTGGTAAACGCCAGATTTTCTCTTGATAGTAATCTTGGGCATTTTCTGGCAGGACATAATCATCAGCAATAAAATAATCAATTGTTGATAAACCCGCAGCATCCCAACCTAACCAGGTAACTTGAATTGGTGCTGGTTTAATTGCTAAGACTTCAGCAGCATAGTCAAAAGTCATGCTATCTAAATCTATTAAAATATCAATTTCATCTTTCTGAATTTGCTCTATTAGTTCTCTTTTATCATTGGAACTAAAACTAGATGATTGATCAGATTTTTCTATAAACCACTCTTGCAGTCCATTGTCATTTGCAGTAGGTCTAATTATATAGGAATAAATCTTAAATTCTTCTCGATTATGATGAGTAAATAACCAGCGAGAAATCCAGCCTACAGAATGTTGTCTCAGACAACTAGACATATAAGCAATTTTTAAAACTTTATCTTTTTTGCTGTTGATGGGTTGGTTATAACGGTATTTATTAATAGTATCTTGAGAAGAAATTTCTATATTCTTCAGAGACAGATTCATTAATTCATTTTGCAGAGGACGAATTTTTTCCGGTTCGTCTTGAAAATATGGTAAAAAGAACATCGAAGTAAATAAGCGTAATACAAATAAATCATCCTCTATGATTGGAGATTCTTCTATTAATGCGGAGATTAATTCTTTTTGTCTGTTGATAGCTGCACAAGCTTCACCCCAATACCCTGTTGAAGTCATTAATGCTCTGATTAAGACATGATTAGCAAAGATTTTTTGTGCTAAAGTTTCAGAATATAAAACTAACTTTTTCGCAGTATTAATTCCTTCAAGATGTTGACGTGCATTTTGGTAGGCTGTACTGAGGGGAATTAAAATTTCTGGTTCTTCAGGAGCTATTGATAATAACACCTCAAGTATTTGGGCTGCATAACTATGTCTGGTGAAAAAGCTCATGATCTTCACAGAACCAGCTATGATGGCATAAATAAACTCATTGATATTTTGACCTTGAGTTTTGATGATATTGGTGAAGATTCTAATTAAATCTACACCATGCTTTTCTAAAGGTGTAAATTCTAGAATCTCTTGAGTTACTTTGACAACTAAATTAGAGTCAATTGTATGATAATCAGGTACTGATTCGAGAATTTCAATAATATTTAACTCATCTAAATAGTCATCATCTAATATTTCTAATGCAATTGCTAATCTAATACTTGCAAATAAGTTATTAATATCTGTGGGATTGATATTTCTCAAATGTTGGCGAATTGTCCAAGCTAATTTTTTCTCATCTAATTGTTCTTGTCGTTCCGCTTCTTCCCGTAATACTTGACTTAATTCTAATGTCCAAAGTTCAATTTCTGCTTCATCTTCTGTTTCACCCATCCCTAAAAACCAAGTTAGGGTAGCTTCTTCTTCCTCACCTTGTAAAATTAAACATAATCCCAAATACCAGTAATTAATCTTAATCTCTGGTTCATTTTCAATAGCTTTTTCAAAGTAACTGGCTGCTTTCTGGTAATTACCTTGGATAATATATTGGTAGCCTTCTTGATTTTTCCCTAACTGATTAATCATAATTATTTTTTTGTCTATTTTATGAACAATATACTAACAGAAAAGGCACGATTAATCGTGCCTTTCACTATATTAATAAATTAGATTTAGAAAAGTTAAGTTAAACTATGCTAATTAGGTACCAACTTGGGTACTACCACCAGCACAAGTTGTACCATCAGTTGGTGCGATAGCAGCAACAGCGCCAGGAACATCATTTTCGCAAAGAATAGCTACACTAGTAAAGTCATTGCTGTTACCACCAACAGGTCGTACTTCTACCGCACCGCCATAGCTTCTGAGAACAGCAACTTTACTAGCACCAGAACTATCAGCACGTGTCAAACCACCGGCGGATAGGTAGTCATAATTAACAGTTGAAGTATTAATACCAACACCTAAAACATCTGCGGCTGTACCAAATGTACTCTTCTCAGTGAAGTAAGCTTGTTGACCTTTGTTTAAAGAACCAACGTAGGTTTTAGCTTCGGACTGTTTAGCTTTGTTAGCTTGGTTCAAGAAGGAAGGTAAAGCAATAGCAGATAGAATACCGATGATGATGATTACAACTAACAATTCAATCAGGGTGAAACCTTCGCTATCTTTCTTTTTACCAATGATGTGTTGGATGAATTTAGCTTTTAGTTCAGTTTTCATAGTAGTTTTCCTTTCGAGGGGAGTGTTGTTTGTTTCCTTATGAGAAGAACTTACCCAGTTCTGATCAGTTTCATATCATCCCCAGCAAAAAATTTTTTTTACCATCTGTCTCAGGGGTGAAAAAATGCTGCCAAAATAGCCTAAAACCTTGATATAGAATACTTTCCAGAAAACGACACCTGGAAATAAAAACAGTAAAATTATTTTCTCTCCTAGTTGATATTGTTGGTTTAGGGATAAAAATGAACATTTATGTATAGTAGGTTGACGTAAGTACAAATTAAACCCCTCTCCAAACCTCTCCCCTACCTCTCCCTAACCCTCTCCTACAAGGAGAGGGGAAAGGAATTACTTTTATTACTGGAGAGGCTTTAAAATCCCCATTCCCTGGTAGGAAAGGGGGGTAGGGGGGTTAGGTTTTTGGTGATTATTGGTTCTATTTAATACTTTTCAAACAACCTCTGAGATTGACCCAAGGAAACCCAACATGATTGAAGATATAAGATAGTGTTGGGTTGCGCTACCGCTGAACCCAACCTGCGATTTTTGGTTATATATAGTACAGTCAGGTTCAGTTCCAGCAAATTATCTGTTTATCCTCAAAAATCATGCCTGTTTTTGTTCCCACCCTGAAAGCACAAGGTCATCTTGACCAGGTTCATATCACTATATGTAATGTCGGTTCTCGCAAAATCTCATCCGCAGATGATTATGGCGTTGGAGACTGGAACATTTTTGCACCCAACTTGACTATTTATGGTTTCGATGCAGATGCAGATGCTTGTGAAGAAGCTGAAGCAGAGTTGGAAGCACGGGGTATAAATTGGACTGAAAAGCATATCCCCCTAGCATTGGGTAAGTCCGTAGGTGAGTCAACTTTGTATGTAACTAAAGATCATGCGTGTAGTTCGCTGTATAAACCTAATGAACCTTTTATCTCACGATTTGCCTATCTATCAGAATTAATGGACTTAGATTTTACGATAGAACTTGAAACCACTACATTAGATACTTTTTGTCAAGCGGAAGGAATTGATAGTATAGATTTTCTTCAGATAGATGTCCAAGGTGCAGATTTAGAAGTTTTACAGGGAGCATCGGAAATTTTAAGTCGTGGAGTGTTAGGAATTCAGATTGAAGTTGAGTTTTCCCCTTTATATTTAAATCAACCTTTATTTGCAGATGTGGATATCCATCTCAGAAAAAATGGTTTTCAATTATTTGAGTTAGCAAGTGCCTATTGCGCTCGCGCTAGTTCACCCATAATATCAAATAATCGCCCTGGACAACTATTATGGGCAGATGCCTTTTATCTACAAGATCCTATAGGGATAAATTTCAATCCTGCGGTGAAAGAACCAGGTAAGATCCTCAAATTAGCTTGTATAGCTGATACTTTGGGATTTTTCGATTACGCGTTAGAATTATTAGAATACTTAACGATTAATTATGGAGATAATCCAAAATACAACTTTGCAGCGGTGATTATGAAAATTTTATCTGAATTACCGGCATTAGTAGAAACCGGGTTAGATTCCTTAGCTGTAGTTAATAATATTCGTCCCTATCTCAATAAATAAACTCAAGTTTATAGTGAGCGATTAATCGCTCACTACTACAATGAAGATTTGGTTTCTAACATAATCACATCGAAACTTTCTAGGACTAACAGCAGCTTTTGTAATAATTGAAAAACTTTAACTTTTTCTATCGGTTCTCCACTCAAAGGATCAAGTGGTCTAAACTGTTGCCATTTTTCTACTAAAGACATCATCGGTAAAGATGTTTCTAATAAGAAAAACAAACAAAGTGCCATTGAACTATCTACATAAACAAAGTCCTCTGTTACAGCTAAATCTTTACGAATTGGGAAAGTTTTACCTTCACTCACACAAGCAATCACATTTGTGATAACAATGGGATTATTAAACTGTGGATGTAGATGTACTGTAGCATTTTCCCATTCTGTATTTGTCCATTCATCAATGGGTATAAAGGTATTTCCTGCTTGGGGATGTCCACATAAAAAATCTAGTAATCTATGAATGGGGTGTAATAATTCAAATAACTGTAGTTGTTCTTCTATAGAAGCTTCTGGTAAACTCATCCCCAAAAAAGCAGGTAAGTTATCTGGTTCTTTAAATAAGTTCATTAAGTCCCATTGTCGCCAGTTTACCATTTTAATAAATTCTAAGTCTGCTGTCCTGAATGCTGAAAACATATCATTAATATTAAAGCCTTTATCTCCTTGTAATAAGTAGTTCATTAATATTCTTTGCTGGTCATCTTTTCCTTTAGAGGAACTTTTATTAGGATTCCAAACTTTTGTCTTAATTTCTGTATTTTCTTGTAGAGAATTCATGATTTCATGAACAAGTTCTATTTCCATATCTCCTGGATTTTCGTCCATCAAACCCATCATACTAAATACTTTTTGAGCGCGAAAATGACCAAATCTTTGTAGCGAGCTATGGATGTTACTACGAATAATTCCCTCTGGCTTTAATACATCTTTCATGGCTGTTAATGCTAAAGCTATATCAGGGAAAAAATACAAAGTTTCATCACAATTGATATAATCAAATTGATAATTTAATTGAGGTAAATCATAAATT
The DNA here is from genome assembly GCF_038050375.1 of Okeanomitos corallinicola TIOX110. NCBI lineage: Bacteria > Bacillati > Cyanobacteriota > Cyanophyceae > Nostocales > Aphanizomenonaceae > Okeanomitos > Okeanomitos corallinicola. The sequence goes on from NZ_CP150886.1 coordinate 2,061,903, forward strand.
GATAAAGTATAAAATTCAGCATTATCAAAACCATGATATTCTAATCTTTTTTGTGCCAGTTTAACTGATTCTTCTGATATATCAATACCAACTATTTTCGCACCAGGGTTAGCTTCTGCTAAAGTTAAGGACTTATAACCGCTTCCACATCCAGCATCTAAAATAATTTTGTCTTTTGTATCTATAACTTTTTGATTTCTTAAATAATAAGCAGTAACTAAACTATGAATATACAGATATTTATACTCTTCTTTCGGTGATTTATCCAAAGCATAATTCGGATAAGGTGCGCTATCAAATTGATTACGAATTTTATCCCACAGTTCTGAGTTAGATGTATTCATGGTAATTCCTCCTAATTATTTGTTGACTATGATACTAGCTGATACTAATAATTTATGTGCAGATATTTAATTTAACTCAACATCTATTTCGATTCCCGACTTCTGACATTAATGAGAAATCTGGTAAAAATTCAATGTGCGTTTTCTATAACCTTTGTAGAGACGTTCCATGGAACGTCTCTACATTCTTTTCACACTGTCACCTGTTCCCTGTTCCCTGTCACCTACTCTATGCTATACTAATTAAAACGTAGTCGTTATGAGTTTGTATAATATTATGACTAATTCCCCTGTCGAAAACTTAGTAATTATCGGTTCTGGTCCCGCTGGATACACCGCCGCTATCTATGCAGGAAGGGCAAATTTAAAACCCGTCGTCTTTGAAGGTTTCCAAAAAGGGGGTTTACCCGGTGGCCAACTGATGACAACTACAGAGGTTGAGAACTTCCCAGGGTTTCCCCAAGGTATCACCGGGCCGGAATTAATGGATAACATGAAGGCACAAGCAGAACGGTGGGGAGCAGAATTATATACAGAAGATGTGATATCCGTTGATTTGAGTCAGCGTCCTTTTACCATCCGTTCCCAAGAAAGGGAAGTAAAAGCCCATAGTTTAGTTATAGCTACCGGTGCAACAGCTAAACGTTTAGGTTTACCAAGTGAAACACAATTTTGGAGTCGGGGAATTTCCGCTTGTGCCATTTGTGATGGGGCAACACCCTGTTTTCGTGGGCAAGAGTTAGCAGTAATTGGTGCGGGAGACTCAGCCGCAGAAGAAGCAATATATTTAACTAAATATGGTTCTTTAGTCCATTTATTAGTCCGTTCTGAAAAAATGCGGGCTTCTAAAGCTATGCAAGACCGGGTTTTGAGTAACCCAAAAATTAAAGTACATTGGCACACCGAAGCGGTAGATGTCTACGGTAAGGAAGAAATGGCAGGTGTGCAAATTATTAATAAACAAACTGGGGAAGAAAGCACTATTAAAGCTAAGGGTTTATTTTACGCCATTGGTCACAAGCCCAATACAGAGCTATTTCAGGGACAATTGGAATTAGACGAGGTGGGGTACATTTCCACCCAAGATGGAGGTGTAAAAACCAGTATAGAGGGAGTATATGCCGCCGGTGATGTCCAAGACCATGAATTCAGACAAGCTATCACCGCTGCGGGAACTGGTTGTATGGCGGCTATGTTAGCAGAAAGATGGTTATCAGCAAAGGATTTAATTCATGAATTCCATCAAACCCAAGTTGAGGGAACAACACCCCACCCAGAAACCGAAAAAGCAGAAACCGCAGCGGAATTTAATTTAGAAAATACCCGCCATCATGGAGGTTATGCGTTAAGAAAATTATTCCATGAAAGCGATCGCGTGTTGTTAGTAAAATATGTGTCTCCTGGTTGTGGTCCCTGTCATACTTTGAAACCAATATTAAATAAAGTCGTGGATGAATTTGACAGTAAAATTCACTTTGTAGAAATTGATATTGACCAAGATCAAGATATTGCTGCTAATGCGGGAATTGTCGGCACACCCACAGTCCAGATATTTAAGGATAAAGAATTAGTGAAAGAGTTAAAAGGAGTCAAACAAAAAAGTGAATATCGGCAGTTAATAGAAAGTAATTTGTCATAGACATTCCCAAAAATGAATGTAGAGACCTTCCATGGAAAGTCTCTACAAGGGTTTTAGCAAAAATTATGAATATATTGATAGAGTTCCCGAAATAAAGGACATCTTCTTTGAACTTCGTCAGGTCTTATTTCTAATAAAAGCAAGGGGGTGTGATAACCTTTAGAAAATCTTGTGTCACTACTATCAAACTCTGCTAAAGTGCTTGAATCTACTAATGCTTCTGATAATTTTTCTTGACAACAATCTCTTTTATAATCATATTCACTAAAAGATTCAGGATGATCAAAGGGAATATTTTTTTGGGTACTTAACCACCAACGCATTTTTTCATGTCTACCCCGAAAATCGGGATTTTTACCTATTGAATTATCCCAATCAGCAATAATCCAAGCTTCTATTTCCGGTGCAGCAAAACCAACAAATTTTTCTATTTCATTAGTTCCAGATATTTTGGAAATTGCTACTAAAAATTTTTCCTTTTGTAAAATAGGATTTCGACAATCTAAATCATCAAATACTAAAATTAAATCACATTTATTAGGTTCATTTTTTAAAGCAATAGGTAATTCTTTACTTATTTGATCAATCAAACTTTTACCTGTTTTACCATAACCAACAGATTTACCAGGTTTAGGTCCCGGTTTTATCCGTGCTGGTGTTTTGCGAACAAATGTACAATCAGGAAAATTTTTTTGTAAAAATTTAATTAGTCCTCCTTCATCCCTTTTATCTTTATTCCTAATCCCAACTTCAGCTTCTCCCCCACCAGAAAAAACCCAAATTACCATGGCCATCCTCCCACAGTCGGATCACCAACCCGGTATAAATCACCGAGTTCCCAACCTTCTTCTAGTTTATCATTTAGCATTTCTTGATTAAGTCTTTTTATTGAAAAGTGGGTTTGATTTTCAGAATAAAAGCAATAGACATTTTCTAAACAATCGGTAAAATGATCCAACAAATCAGGACTATGTGTAGTGATAATAATTTGAGTTTTTCTAGCAGCTTGTTTAATCCATTCTGCTAAAATTGGCATCCAGGAAACGTGCAAACCTAACTCTGGTTCATCAATAACTAATAATGAAGGTAGTACAGGAGAATATAAAATAGTCGCCCAACATAACATTCTCACAGTTCCATCAGACATTTCACTTAGATAAAACGGTTCTTTACTATCCTCAAAATACCATTCTACAGTTAAAGATAATCTTCCCGAACGGATAGGACGAAGGCGACGAGTTTTAGGCAAAATTGACTTCATAGCTTGATTAATACTATCTTCAAAGTCAATATTTTCCTGAATTAAATTATCTAAAACTAAAGGTAAATTATCCCCAGAAGCAGATAAATAAATATCTCTTCCTCCTATTTTTGGTTCTGAAGTTCTGATTTGATTCAAGTCCATATTATTGGCGTTATAAAATTGCCATTTGGAAATAAAATCAATTAAATGTCTTCTAATTTTATAAGCAGGTGTATAATAAGGACGTAATTTGCTGCTTTCAAGGAATAATGGAAGTACATCAAGCCCTAAAACTGAAACATTCTTAAAAATCCTATTATAATTAGAATTAGAATCAAACTCTATCACATGATTTTGCCCTTCTTGATCAGAAATTGATATATTTCTATTATTTACATCAAAAACATAAAAATAAAATCCAGATGAATCTGATAAAATTTCTCTCTCAAGAATCAATATATGCTGTTTTCGATTAACATAGATATTGAATTCAAGTTTTATATTTTTATCTTTCAATTCATGATTTTGTTCAATTGCAGAAAAACAGTAGCTAAAATTAATAACCGCAGGACTGTCTACACTATTATCTAAAATTCTCTCAGCCCCAATTTTGCTCACTGCATCTTCAAAACTACTAACACCCCGACTTTCATCAGAAATAGTAGTTAAACAATCTTTTAAAAATTTTAAACAACTAATAAAATTACTTTTACCTGAACCATTAGAACCGATAAAAATATTCAAATTATCTAATTCCACAGGATGCGGTAAAGACAAATTTTTATAATTTTTATTTTCAATAAACTGTAAAGTAGTCTGATTCATAAACCTTGACCTTTTCCTAATTATCAATTACCTATGATCAATTACCCATTACATAACATCTGTGTGTCCTCTGTGACTCTGTAGTTTCTCCATCTTCCCACACTCACCAGAGATTTTCCCATAATTGTAGAACTGAACTCATCACAGCTAACGTCTAACTCGTACAATAAAGATAGATTGTTGCGAAATGTATAGTTAGGATTTATAGCTGTCATGACCTCAGCGGTTTTAATCGAAAATCTAAAAAAAAGCTACGGTACTTTTGAAGCTGTTAAGGATATCTCCTTTCAGGTCGAACCAGGAGAAATCTTTGGTTTACTCGGTCCCAACGGTGCAGGAAAAACTACCACTCTCCGGTCTTTGTGTACCCTCACAACCCCCGACTCTGGCAAAATCGCAGTTTCGGGAATATCTGTTCTTGATAACCCTAAACTAGCACGTCAAAAGCTGGGTTATGTCGCTCAGGAAGTCGCTTTAGATAAGGTTTTAACTGGTCGAGAACTGCTACAACTGCAAGCAGCACTTTATCACCTCCCCGGTAAGGTTATCAAAGAACGCATTAATAATGTTTTAGACTTACTTGGTTTACAGGAATACGCAGATAAGAAAACTGGCACTTATTCCGGTGGTTTACGCAAGCGTTTAGACTTGGCCGCTGGTTTGTTACATTCTCCAGATGTCTTAGTTTTAGATGAACCCACTGTAGGACTTGACATAGAAAGCCGTTTTGTGGTATGGGAATTTTTACGAAAGTTACGCGCTGCGGGTACTACAGTTGTTATCACCAGCCACTATTTAGAAGAAGTTGACGCTTTAGCTGATCGTGTCACAATTATAGACCGGGGTTTGGTAATTGCTACGGGTACACCTTCTCAGTTAAAAGATCAAGTAGGAGGCGATCGCATTACTTTACGCATCCGCGAATTTTCACCCACCGAAGAAGCGGAAAAAGCCAAAAATATCCTCTCAGCCTTACCTTTTGTCCAAGAAATTATCATTAATAACGCCCAAGGTAACTCTTTAAATTTAGTAGTTACTCCCCAAAATGACGCTTTAATTACTATTCAACAAGCGTTAAATAAGGCAGATTTACCTATTTTTGGAATTGCCCAATCTCGTCCTAGTTTAGATGATGTTTATTTAGCTGCAACTGGTAAAACTTTAATGGATGCAGAATTAGCTGCTGTAGCAAATCGTGATCCAAAAGCTGAGAAAAAGCAAAATATGAGATAGAGTGATTTTTGTTTGGTGATTGGTAATTGGTGATTAGTGATTGGGAATAATTGCTAATTATCAATTACCGAAAACTTTTCAAACTTCCTCTAAGAATAAAGTAAATAATCTGGATCTAACCAAACAATATAAAAAACATTTTTATTATCAATAACTAACATCAAAAATTCATAAAGACAGAACCAACTATTAGTTTTAATTTATATACTCATGTCAATGGAACTACCAAAAATTTTTAAAGACACTTTTGATACTGTCATCTGTCACACACAATATAATTATTTCATCGAGTACCATCTGAGAAAATACTAGGAAAGAAAATTTACTCACCGATGTCATCTCCACTGGACGATTTAATCACTGAATTAAAAAATAACTTCACCACTCACCGACGAGTTGCTGTAATTGGTAGTACCTCATTCTGGAATCATTCTACCCCTGCTATTTGTGAAACCACTGGCCGCAAACTGGCGCAAATAGAGGATATTGTCATGTTAACAGGTGGTGTTTCCGGTGTACCAGAAGCCCTATCCCGAAGCTTTTGGCGACACCAAAAACCAGAAAGTACCTCCCGCATTTTGCACATTCAACCTAAAGGTTTTATACCTTGGGAATATGGGGAAAATCTCACAGCCGGCGATACATTTCCACAACGCAGATGGGTTTTAGCTCATTTAGCACCCGTGTATTTACTGTTGGAAGGTGGTCCAGGAGCATTACAAGAAGCACAGTGGGCTTTGAATGCAGGGGCAATAGTTATACCCGTAGGATGTACTGGAGGGGCGGCGAAGACGGTTTATGCAGAGTTAACAGCAAATTCTGAATGGTTGAGAAATCAATCTTATACTGAAACAGCTTTAACAGCTTGGCAAGATATTAATAATACAAAGAATTCAGTAGAAAAAATTGCCACAGCTATTATTATTCTAATTGAACAATCTTTAGAAAAAAAAGCCAATCAAACATACACTAAACAAACATTACTCACCGAATTAGAACATCTTTTAGCCGCAGGAAATTGGCAAGCAGCTAATGAAATTACATTTGCTCTTTTCCGTGGAAAAACACCCAAAGATGTCAAAAATCCTGGTTGGATTCATTATAATTTAGATGAAATAGAAGCGGATATTTTACAAAAAATTGACCGTTTATGGGTGTATTATTCTCAAGGTAAGTTTGGGTTTAGTGTCCAGTGGCAAATATATTATCAGCTAGATATAGAAAATGATCTGGATGAAGAAATATTTGCCAAAAAAGTTGGTCGTCATGAAATTTTTATTCCTTATGATGTGAACAAGGTAAACTTTAATTTAGACTGTCCATCTGGTCATTTACCTTGGTTTTATTGGCGAGATTATACCAAACCAAATTTTTATGGTGGTGGTATTATGGGTGGAGGTGGTGTAGGTTGGGTCGCAATTTTTGAGTTAGAAGATAAATTAGAAAGATTTGGGGTAATTTCTCCAGCAGGGAAGCAGTGGAATAGAGAAGAAGTGATAGAAGCTATATCTAAAGGTGAGCGTATTTTTAGCCGGGGTAATTTACGAGGAATTGATTTACAAGGTTTAGATTTATCAGGTTGTTATTTTATCAAATCTGATTTAAGTCATAGTAATCTTAGTAGTTGTAAATTAAATCAATCTAACTTTCATTCTGCCAATCTTTACGAAGCTAATTTAGAGAATGTCCAGGGTGAAAATACTTGTTTCCAAAAAGCAAATTTAGAAGGAACAATTTTTACTTATTCTCGATTTATAGCAGTTAATTTTTTCCAATGTTACGCTTTGCGAGCAGTGTTTGATCAAAGTGAATGGCAAAATGTCAACGCTAGATGTGCTGATTTTTGGGGAGCGAGTTTTTATCATAGTAGATTGAATAATTGTGATTTTCAAAAAAGTGATGGTAGTTATAGTAATTGGCAAGAAGCTATTTTAGAAAACTGTAATTTTATAAATTTAATTACTACAAAATCTGGGTTAAAAATGACTCATTTCATAGGTAAAGAATGGAATCAACTACAATATAAACAGGCTAACTTATCTACTGTAAATATTACTCTTTCTGATAATACAAAAATAGAAGTAAGAAGAGAATCAAAAGTTATTTTAGATGGTAGAAAACCAAGAATTATGGTAATTGACGATTCTATTACAGTGAGAGAATTATTAGCAATGAATTTTCATAAAGTAGGTTATGAAGTAATAACAGCGCGGGATGGTTTAGATGCTTGGGAAAAATTAAAGGATAATTTAGTCTGTGATTTTATTTTCTGTGATGTAGAAATGCCGAAAATGGATGGTATTGAATTTGTCAGCAGAATGAAAAAAGATGAACAGTTAAAAAATATTCCCATTGCAATTCTTAGTAGTCGTCTTCCAGATAGAATGCGTCCTAATTTCTGGAATATATATGATATTGTTGGTCGTTTTACTAAACCTTATTCAGAGGATGTTTTATTAGGTATCGTCGCTAAAACTTTGGGAATAAATTATCAAATTCAAGATATATCTCAAGTAAATTCGGCAATAAATATACCACAAACAAGATTTTTGGCGATTGGTTTAAATTTAGAACAACGTAAAAATTTAGTTGCTTTTGTTAGATATTATCCACAATTTCTTTGTTCGTTTTTTCCAGAAGATGAAATTATTAATCCTGATGATTCTGGTTTTGATTATCAATCATTAACTCATAAATTGAAACAAAGAACTAGAAACAACATCCATATTTCATTATCTCTGTTTAGTTTGTCTAAAACTTGTACTTTTATTCCTGATCATTTTTTGATTAATGGTGATGTAGGTTATCCTATTTCTTATCCTGTTTATTTGGTGATTGATGTTCAGAGTTTTCAGAGTTCACAGAGAATAGATTTTGATTTTAATTTCCAGGAGATACCTGTGATTTTAGTTGGTGATAAACAGGAGATAATAGCAACGGATTGGAATATTCAAGGTTGTGTTTCTAATTGTGAGGAAATCATGGATATAATTGAACGCAGATAGACGCAGATTAACGCAGATAATATTTAGATGTCTCCGAAAACTGTCAAACTTCTACTATAACTATTTTAGGTTTGGTATTGCAGAAGCAAAGACTATTTTAGAGGAAAATGGTAAATATTTGGAAGTTTATAATTCCCAAGTTCAGCTACAAAGAGAAAAAAATCAAACTCTTAGTTTTAGTCTTTTTACAGTATTACAAACTATCGTGATTTTGGTAAGTTTTAGATTAGGTTGGTTGATCAATTTTCACAACTAATTGCAAATTTAAGAATGGTGCGTTACGAACTTTGTTCTCACACACCCTACAATAATGTTTTGCTATTTTAATTCTCAGACAATAAAATAACATCCTTCAAAATATTATTAGGAACTTTTTCCGGTAATGGATCAATTTCAAAATAAAGTATACTACTGTAGGGTATACCAATTAAACGATTATCAGACAAACACAAAAACAATTTATCTGCTTTCCCAATATTCATCAATTGAGTTGCTGCACTACCAGTTTGTGACCAACCCTAAACAGGAACTTCAAATGTTTGGGATGTACCGTTGATGTAGTGAACTACCAGTTTAAATGATGTGGGTGGAGTATTTGGATTCATTTGTCTTTTTTCTGTCAAAAATGTAACTGATACTAACATAACACAGATATCAGTGCTTTCTCTAAAAAATATTGTGCTAAATTATAGTTAAATGAACTGTAAATAAATTCTATACTTATTTTGTTCCGTAAGTAAATTGTGGTAAATAATCTACATCTAAAATTTGCTCAACAGTGTAAGGACATTGATCAGGAAAATTATTTAAACCACTTTTCTTTTTTGCTTGTCTTCTTGCATCATTGTAAACTTCTCCTAACACTTTCAACATATAATTATAGAGATTTTTTGATTTAGTTAATTTTCTCAATTCAACTCGAAAATTATCAATTTCTAATTCCCAATGATTTTGACAGTCGGGAACGCTCCAATATTGATAGAGTAGTAAGTGTTTGAGAAGTTGTAATAAATAGCTTTCTAATTTCCGCTTTTGCTCATTTCCCAATGCTTCTATCTCCTCAATTAAATGTTCCCAATCTAAATTTTCTAAATCTTTAGTTTGTAATTGTTTTAATGTTGTTTCTAACCATAAATGATAATCCTGTTCATAAAGATTTTGAGTTAGTAATTTAGACATCATCTGCTATTCTCCCAGTTTGGTATAAATTGAGCAATTTCTTTTCTCAATCATTTTTTGATATAATGTCATATTAAGAATTATAAATATTTCTTGCTCATGCCCAAAAAAGCAAATGTTTATAATTCAGATTCCTTAATTTTACAGTAAGCATTCAGCCATCAGGTTGTTAAGGGTTAGACTAGAAATCACCTATTGATTGATAATCTTATAGATTTATCAAATATTCTGACTCCTGACTCCTGAATTCTTACATTTTACACCCTGTATATCTAATGTTAAAAATGTTATGAAGACAGATATCAATTTTCAGCAAATAACCTCTCCCACTCTATCAACAGAAAACCCACCCAATTTCTTCGGTGAAATAGTCCAAGAAACTCTAGCATTAACCCGTCGTTTATTTATTCAATTACAACGTCGTCCTTCCAGTTTAGCCGCAGGAATTATTCAACCTGTAATGTGGTTGGTATTGTTTGGTGCATTATTCCAAAATGCCCCCCAAGGTTTATTTGGTGCTACGACAAATTACGGGCAATTTTTAGCCGCTGGTGTAATAGTATTTACCGCCTTTGCTGGGGCATTAAATGCAGGTTTACCAGTGATGTTTGATCGGGAATTTGGCTTTTTAAACCGCTTATTGGTTGCACCTTTAGCTTCTCGGTTTTCCATTGTGTTTGCTTCTGCGATTTTTATCATCAGCCAAAGTTTACTGCAAGCGGCGGTTATTGTGGGTGCGGCGGCATTTTTAGGTGCAGGTTTACCTGATGCTGCGGGCTTGAGTGCGATCGCCCTCATCGTCTTCCTTCTCGCTTTAGGTGTAACTGCTATTTCCCTGGGTTTAGCCTTTGCATTACCCGGACACATTGAATTAATTGCAGTAATTTTTGTTACTAACTTACCTTTACTATTTGCCAGCACCGCCTTAGCACCCTTATCCTTTATGCCAGGTTGGTTGCAAGTTATCGCCACCCTTAACCCCCTCAGCTATGCCATAGAACCAATTCGTTACTTATATCTCCACAGCAACTGGGGATTAAATGATGTAGTAATGCACACTTTCTGGGGTGATATTACCTTTGGGGGTGCATTGTTAGTATTACTAGGATTTGCAGTAGTAGCTTTACTGAGCATTCAACCTAGATTACGCAAGACACTAGCTTAAAATAGAAGCATGATTAAATTTGTACAATGTGAGGGGAAATCTCGTGAAAAAACCATTCTTACCAGTTCACAAAATCCTAATTGCTACCTTTGCTGGAATTAGCTTTGCTTCTTTCTTAGTAGCACAACCTAGTTTAGCTGATACTGAGCAACCATTTAGTAGTTTGGAAACCGATAGAAACGCCAACTCATTATTTGGTAACGGCTCAGATTTTAATATGTTTGAATTGATGCACCGCGCCCAGTTTGGTCCCTTAAACTGGAATCAGCAAGAACAAAATCAACAGTTAAATGATGCCGCAGCGGCTTTTAGAGCCAAACAAAGAAAACTTTGGCTTCAGCAACAACCAAGTACCAGTTCACCAACTATAAACGGTGAAAATGCAGCACCATTGATGATTTTACCTGCTGATAAATGATCAACAAAAACCTCAACTTTTCATCCTCGGTAGGGTTAGAAGTTGAGGTTTTACAGCACTTCCCACTACTATGAGATACGACTTGGGCGGGCAAGATGCCCACCCCAAAAGATTTTTCTAAAAAACTACAAACCAAGTGCAGCTAAAACATCACTAGCATGGGTAGTTGTGTTAACAGCACCATCAACATGAGTAATTTTGCCTTCGGGGCTAATGACGTAGGTAACGCGCTTGGCATAACCACCACCATCAACATCGTAAGCTTTAATGAGAGCTTGTTCAGTGTCAGCTAGTAAGGGGAAATTCAGATTATATTTAGCGGTGAATGCTTGGTGGGAAGCTTCATCATCACTACTTACTCCCAAAACGACAACATCTTTACCTTGATATTCAGGTTGGGCATCCCGGAAACTACAAGCTTGTTTGGTACAACCTGGTGTGTCATCCTTGGGGTAAAAATACAGAACTACTGTTTTACCAGCAAAATCAGATAAAGATACTGTATTGCCGTTTGTGTCTTTAGTGGTAAATGCAGGTGCAACTGTACCAACTGCTAGTGCCATAATTAACCTTTCCTGTTTCAGACTGTTGATGCTCTTGAGATTTTACAATACTTTACCAAGGAACAGGTGACAGGTGACAGTAAGAAGGAGTTAGGAGAAAGAATAACTTGAAAATAAAGAATTAATTTTCACCCCATCACCCCAACTCCCCACACCCTGCAACAATAAACCTATGACTACATTAGATTCTCCAAACCCGAAACCCTTTGTTTACACTCAGAAAACATTAGAGAGAGCCGAGCGATCGCTGATCTGTTCACCTTTTCATCTGAGTTTATTTACAGCCATGCAAACCCAGAGTATATCCTTGGGGGCGATCGCCACAGAAACAGGTTTTCAAACAGGTTACACCAAACGCCCATTGTCAGAATTAGTCTGTGATAATGCTTTAGGTTGGTTAATCGAAGTGGGAATATTGCGGCGAGAAGTGGATGGACAAGGTATTACCGACGGTTTTCGGCTCACACCTCTGGGTTATCAATTAGTAGAAAAATTCCTAAATACAACTTGGCCTAGCCCATCATTAGGCGATCGCGTTAATGATGCCATTACCCGTTGGTTTCGACTACCTTTTTAGAGAAAAATTGACATCTTCAAATAAGCAAGTCAAAGTGAAAGCTAGGTTTAGGAAATTATGATCCCTGATCCTAGTTTTTTGATCTGCTCTTTTTTTCGTTTGATGAGCAGACTAGCAAATAACAAATCTTTCAACCCAAAATTGTAGCGCCGCTCAAAAAACATAAAAGTCAATCTATGAAATCAATCATGGTAGTGGGAACAACATCCCACGCTGGGAAATCACTGATAACTACAGCTATCTGCCGTATTCTGTCACGCCGTGGCTGGCGAGTCGCTCCATTTAAAGGTCAAAACATGGCTTTAAACGCCTATGTCACCGCCAGTGGTGGAGAAATAGGTTACGCTCAAGCAGTGCAAGCTTGGTCTGCGGGAGTAGCTCCCTTAGTAGAAATGAACCCTATTCTACTTAAACCCCAAGGTGATATGACTTCTCAAGTCATCCTCAAAGGTAAACCTGTCGGCAACGTTAGTGCAACAGATTACTATGCCCAATATTTTGAAATCGGTTGGCGCGCAATTCAAGAATCACTCAAACTACTAGAAACAGAATTTGATTTAATCGTTTGTGAAGGTGCAGGAAGTCCCGCAGAAATCAACCTCAAGCACCGTGATTTAACTAATATGCGGGTAGCGAAACATTTGAATGCACCTACTTTATTAGTCGTTGATATTGACCGAGGTGGTGCTTTTGCCCATGTAGTTGGTACTTTGGAACTATTAGAACCCGACGAAAGAGCTTTAATCAAAGGTGTAGTCATTAACAAATTCCGGGGACAGCGATCAATTCTTGAACCTGGGATCAAATGGTTAGAAGAACGCACAGGAATACCTGTTGTTGGTGTTATTCCCTATCTACAGGAAGTATTTCCGGCGGAAGATTCTTTAGACTTACTGGAACGCAAACCCCATAAAGAACAATCTGAATTAAATATCGCTGTGATTCGTTTACCGAGAATTGCCAACTTTACTGATTTTGATCCCTTGGAATCAGAAGCCAGCGTATCAGTAAGATACCTGAGTCCTAAGCAAGATTTAGGACATCCCGACGCTGTAATTATTCCCGGTACAAAAACCACAGTTGCTGACCTGATCCTGCTGCAAAAAACTGGGATGGCGGCAGCAATTCAAAACTATGCGGCTTCTGGGGGAACGGTTTTAGGTATTTGTGGCGGTTTCCAAATGTTAGGAGAAATAGTAGCTGATCCAGAAGGGGTAGAAGGCCAAGCTGGCAGATATGAAGGGTTAAATTTATTCCCCATGAAAACTGTAATTACAGGACAAAAAATAGCTCGTCAGCGTCAAGTTACTTCTAATTATCCCCAGATGGGTTTACCTGTAAATGGATTTGAAATTCATCAAGGACGATCTCGTCTAGAACAACCAACAGGTAAAAATATCTGTCAACCGCTATTTGATGATGTTAACTTAGGTTTGGTAGATAGTTGTCAATCTGTTTGGGGTACTTATTTACACGGGATTTTTGATAACGGCCCCTGGCGACGTGCATGGTTAAATCGTCTGCGTCAACAAAGAGGTTTAAAATCTTTACCTACAGGTGTTGCTAATTATCGAGATCAACGAGAACAAATTTTAGATTCTTTAGCTACGGAAATCGAAACTCATTTAGATTTAACACCGTTTTTGTCTTAGATAAAGAGCAATAATTAATAACTATGAAGATCCGTTTTCTACCAGATAATATTACCGTTGAGGCCGAAGTCGGAGAACCCTTATTAGATGTTGCAGATAGGGCAGGGGTATCAATTCCTACTGGTTGTTTAATGGGAACTTGTCATGCTTGCACTGTGGAATTAGATGATGGGGAAGTGATCCGCGCTTGTTTGACACCTGTTCCTCCAGGAAAAGAGGAATTAACCATACATCTTTTTAGTGATCCAACTTGGTAAGTAATTATTTTTTTGATTGTTTTTTAGTTATCAGGAATATGCTGTAGGGACATGGTTATTCTGTGTCTCTACAAATTTTGGGAATAGAGATAGAATATAACGCCAAAATTATTGATTATTGGCATCTTGCCAATAGCCTGAAATCCTCCATATTTTATCAAAGTTTTCATTTTGGGCTGCTGCTACCCAAGGTGGCATGAGAAAAGTTTTGATTTCGTGAATTAATTCACTCAATGAATTTGGTATCTGTTCTATTTTTAATTTATTTTTAAAGGCTTGCCACTGTTTTTGTTTATCTGCATCATTAAAAAACTCTTCTGTGAAAGCTAAAGGTTCTTTAATTGGGATGTCTGTTTTACGTCTATGAAAAGTGTTATTTATTGCCTGACAAAGTAAACTTCCTTTAAATTCAAAATTTCTGCACAGAAACCAAATATCATAAAAATCTTTCATCCGACTATTGCTAATACCAAGAGAAACCATTGCTTGAAACTTTTCCGCGATTACTGTCTCCCGTGGATAAATTTGTAAACGTGGTTTTGGTAGATTTAGAATAGGTTCTATTTCTACTTCTTCCGCATCAGGTGTAACAGCATCACCAAATCCTATATCTACTTGAATAGCAATTTCAATGTTGGATAATTTTCCTTTTAATTTAATTCTTACCCCTTCATACTCCTGATCTTCTTTAATTAATTCTCCTTTCACGGAATCAGATAAAAAGATAATTCCGTCTTCCTCACATTCAATTTCACAAATTTCTTTGTAAACATTCACTAAATATTCAATTTCATTATTACCGAAACAGAGTAAATCTAAATCTTTAGTCGCTCTATGGGGTTCACCATGCCAAACTTTGAAAAGAGTAGCACCTTTTAAAACATATTGTGCTTGATATGAAGATTGACTTAGCCTATATAATAATCTTTCTCCCACATAACGAGTCAATAAATAATTATAATCTTCCCCTCTGGTTTTAGATATTGTCAGTAATTTAGATTTAATAGATGCAGCTATATTAATAGGCTTTTTTGATTTCATGGGAGTGATTCTAAATAAGGACGCATCACATTATGTACTCTACAAATTTTGGCATAATACCATATTTCATCCATTGAACATCTTTTTCCCCGCCAAGATTCACGGAGGGCTTCTAAAGCCACATCAAGACCAATTTTATTACGGAATTTAAAACAATCTGCAATTGTTTTTGGCAAAGAATATATACGAACTGTCACACCTTCTATGATATGTTCTTCAATTCCTGCTTCTAAAGATTTACCAGACATATAAATAATTCTCAGTGGTAGCAGATGATCTTTAGGAGGACGGGATTTTTGAGGAATTGCCAACCAAACTTCAAAGGGTGTTTGAGTTGTTAATTGATAGAAATTAAGCGCAGATAGAAGGCAAATGATACCTTTAGGAACTCGTTTTGCAGTTTCCACCAAAGTATGATTTTCTGTTATTTCTGCATCTGTAAAAGTATAAACACCGCGAGCAGAACGTACAAGTAAACCTTCGTTTTCTAGACGTTTGAGATATTCTCTGTGAATACCTTTTGCTTCTATGTCTTTGGCTCTAATTACTGCTGTTTTGGTGGAGTAATTGAGTATTTTCTGGGTTTTGGACATAATTACATTTTTTTCATCTTTAATGCCGTATTTTTTACATTTGTGATAAATTGTAGGTAGTTTATTAATAAGTATCTACATTTTATCACAAAATTCTGGCAAGTTTTCTGGTTAAAGTATCCCAAATTCCGCACCCTAAACTTTCACACAATGAAAATTAGTCGTTTGGAGATTTGAGAACCTAAAATTTATACTTCGATGTATTCAGTAATCAAAAATTATAAATTGTAACACATGGGTGTGCGGAATGTGGATTATAGGTAAATATTAGTGTTAAAATTGGTTATTGACATAAAAATAACTTGAAAGTTAAGGCAAAATGAAAACTTTAAATATGTCTATCATGAACCTATATAGTGAATTAGAAAATATTTTTCGTCAACAAATATTAGATAGTTATCCTATAGATTGGAAAGAAGATTACATTACCCACAAAATATTTTTTGAATATAGAAAACTATTTCGTAATCTTCAAATTAATGGTTTATCTTCATCAACTATCAGTATCAACTCAGCAGCATATAAGTTTAGTGGTAATCCTGAAAGGCTATTTGGTGACATAGGGTTTATTGTAAAAATTACAGATGCTGATAGGAATCATTTTGAGGGTGTTACTTCTCTGGAAGCAAAAATTAGACATAAGAAAACAGGAAAATTTGAAGAGATTAAGGTTAATCAACTAAATAGAATTAGTAAGAATCTCCAATATCCTATGTTACTGATGTATGATTATAACCCAATTGATAAATTTCATGATTATTCATTTTTTCCATCAACTGCAAGACGAAATCATACAGCAGTTGTACCTATTAATATTGTAAAATCAATTATTCCAACCGTTCCTGATTATTTGAAGAAAGATAAAAATAGTAAAACCTCTATAGATACAAAAGGTATATACAAATTCTCTGTTCCTTTAGCCTATCAAATAATATTTAGATACTTTAGAGGACTAGATTTAGATTTTGACCAAGACTTGATAAGAATTATGAAAGGTTATGAAAATGAAGAACTTGATGCCTATGACTTAAGAGAAATACTATTACCTAAATATCTTTTGCTAGTTCATGTTAATTATGGAAATTCTGAAACAAATATTGATTTTGATGTTAATACAGGTCTTTTTCAAGAAATAACATCTTCAGAAGAACAGGAATTTGATTTTTAAAGAAATTAAACAATAAGGTATTGTTTTAAAAATAAATTATAGTAACGAAAAAGGTGAACAGCAATGACTACCAAAACAATTTCTTGGCAATCTATCCGCGAAGAATTGCTTGCAGATCCAGAGGTAAAAGCTGAATATGATGCACTGGAATTAGAATTTCAGTTAGCAAAAAAAATCATTGCACTGAGAAATTCTATGGGCTTAAACCAAAGAGATTTTGCAGAAAAAGTAGGCATTAAACAACCACATCTAGCTAGAATTGAATCTGGTAAACAAATACCTAAATTGGAAACTTTAACTAAACTTGCTGCTGCCGCTGGCTATTCTGTGGCAATTCACTTTATCCCTAATCAAGAAATCAATTCCAATACCAAAATTGAACCTGTAAAAATTCCTTCCGCTTCTTCTTAAAACGAAATTAGCAGTAAATAAAAAACTTACTGCCAAATTCCCCCATCTCTATCCATCACTCTTGGCATTCAAAGCGTATTCCTTAAACCTCTCCAAATCCGCTTGAATAGTTGACTCTACAACCTTTCCCAAAAACAAATTATCCATCAACTTACCCAAAAAACCAGGGATAGCATAGGAAATAGTCATTTTCACAATGCTACCTCCCTCATGGCGATCGTAAAAACGAATTGCCCCTTGATTTGGTAAACCATCCACAGATTCCCATTGAATTATTTGATTGGGAATAGTTTTAAGAATACGAGATTTCCAGTTAAAATCCCAACCACCTGTACTTAATTTCCATATAGAAATTTCTGGATCATCGGGTGAAATTTTCACAGAATCAATCCATTTCATCCATTTCGGCATTTGTTCTAAATCAGACCACAAGCTCCATACAAATTCTATGGGAACTTCGACTTCTACCTGTACACTATGTTCTAACCATTCAGCCATTGGATTTTAGATTTTAGATTTTAGATTTTAGATTGGTGATTGGTAAACTCCCTTCTGTCACCTGTCACCTGTCACCTATTTCTTCACACTTTCTAGAATGACTTTTGCTGCACGTCTTCCAGAAATTGTTGCACCTTCCATCGAGTCAATGTAATCCTGTTGGGTGTAACTACCTGCTAGGAAGAAGTTAGGTATGGGAGTTTTTTGATCAGGACGGTAAGCGTCCATTCCTGGTGCTTCTCTGTATAAAGATTGAGCTAGTTTAACTACGCTGTACCAAGTCATGTTTAGTTCTCTGGACGAAGGGAACAATTCATGAACTTGTTTAAGCACGTGTTGGGCGATCGCCTCGTTACTTTCTTTGATAAACGGATCTCCCGGTGTTAACACCAACTGCATCAACGAACCCTCACCAGGACGATAATAGTCTGCGGGACTGGTTAAAGCCAAATCAGCAAAACAAGAAAAATCTGCATCGGCAGTATATAACAAATTATCTATCCCTTCCGCCTGATTTAACTGTTTACGTTTTTCGGCATCTTGCATTTCTGTCACCCAACCATCAAATCTTAACTGCACTGTCGCCACCGGCACAGCATCAAGTTTATAAATGTTGTCAAATTCTGACCATTTTCGCCATGCTGGGGGTAAAACTCGCTGAATTCCTGGGATATCACAGGCGCATACATAGGCATCAGCGGTAATTACTTCTTCTGTATCACTTTGGGCAACTACTATCCCTGTCACCTTGGTTTCTTGATCAGATTCAGCAAATTGAATTTCCCGCACTTGGCGACGGGTATAGATTTTTGTACCTCTAGCTTCTAAATATTCAATAATTGGTTTATGTAAATATTCGTGGGGTGAACCTTCCAGCATTCGCAAAATAGAAGCTTCTGTTCTGACTGCAAAAAACTGGAAGATTGTCAACATACAACGGGCAGAAATATGATCACAATCAATAAAACCCAAAGCATAAGCGATAGGGTTCCACATCCGTTTAATACTGCCTTTACTGCCCCCGTGACTGTAAAACCAGTCAGAAAAGCTGATTTTGTCTAAATCGCGGATATTTCTCATCGCCCCTTCAAAGTCCACCAAACCCCTAACAATGGGGCTAGTTCCCAGGGCGATCGCATTTTGCAATTTATCCTGAACTGAAAGTTGGGAAGTGGTAAAAAACGCTTTTAAGCCATTGAATGGCGCGCCGGTAATAAAGCGAAAATCTAAAGCTCCTATTTTGCCACCTTTGTTGATAAAAGTGTGCAGATGCTCTTTAAGACGTAAATTATTACCTGCTCCTACCTTCTCCATTAATTCAAATAGATTATAGTAACAGCCAAAAAAGACGTGCAAACCCATTTCTATGTGGTTGCCATCACCATCTACCCAACTGCCAACTTTACCACCGACAAAGGGACGAGATTCAAAAATTTGTACCTCACAACCCGCATCAGCCAAATCTACGGCAGTAGCTAAACCAGCTAATCCCGCACCTACAATTGCAACACGCATTCCCAATTTCCTTATTGCTTACACCAAGCTGCGTTATCAGTTTCTTTACAAATTGTAACTGTCTTGGTGTCAGAATTGGTGATTGATTGGGAAGTGGGGAAAGGTGATGGGGAGACGCACTAAGCGATAGCCTGCGTGGCGTAGCCACAGCCAAAGTGTAGGGAGATGGAGAGAAAAAGATTTTTCCCAATCACCAATCACCAGTCACCAATTACCCATTCTCCTTAGTTTCTTCAGAGGTAGGTAAACTTCTAATTAGTTCACGAATCACATCCGTAGCTGGTCTACCTGTTTGTTGACAATATTTTTCTAATTTTTCTGCTTCCTGGGTTGCCAGGTTGACGGTGATACGTTTAACAGCCCATTTTTTATTAGTCATTATCATGCAACTTGCTATGTGTTAATAGTCATCCAGAATATGTCTGGTGTAAAAGGAGAAAATGATACTATCAGAGATAGTGAAAACAGATCAGAAAATCATCAATAAAACTAAAAATGTTCGGTAAAGTTTGGGTAAAGTTTCCAACAAAGTCAACAGATTATATTGATCTTTTTAACCATAAATTATGCAGCAAGAACCTTCAGAGTTCATTGTAGAAAACCACAGATTAGGGTTTAATTATATAACTCAGTACGCACTTCATACTTATACATACTAACTTAGATGAGATATTGATTGGTAAGAATTCGGGGCTTAGGAATAGCTTGGTAGAGATGAGGAAAGTAAGTGAGATTTTGTCATCAATGCTTAGGTAGATGAGACTTAAAAACTATAGTTATGATTAAGTGAAAAGCAAAAATAAATAATCAAAATTTATTATCAGTAATTAAACGGATATGAACTCAGATTGGAGAAGGTAAATATTAGTTGCTTAGTTAGTTTGTACTGTACTGTTATTAGCTAAACAGTGACAACATGAATGTCATGTAATCATCCAGGAATTAGGAGTCAGGATATCCTAACTCCTTTTAATTAACTTTTAGGAAATTGGGGCATAAGTTGGAGAGTACCGATACCTAAATCCTGAGCAGAAAGCGATCGCACTTCAAATAGTGCCATCATGTCCTTTAACTGGGGATTGCCACGAGAAGCACCGGTTAAACCCTTAGCAATAATCAGGCCGCAATAACCATTAGTTTTCTCACAGCGTTGATTCCATTTTTTCCTAGCCTCAACATGAGTCGGATCATGATCCAAAAATTCCCCAAACAGGAACAATTCCTCATTCTCTGTTTGTAACAAACCTAAATCATATCGTTCACCCTCTAAAGGATTAGCTCCTGGATTAAAACAAATAGCTTTCAATCCTCCAGCAGCTTGAATATTCTCAATAATAGTTTTAGCCTTGGGACGAGAAGTTTGAATTAAAATCACAGGTAAACCATCACCGACTGGTTTAATTTCCTCTCCTACATGGATTTTTACCTCTTGACGTAAAGAATTCAACATTTCCCAAGAAATTACCCCCAAATTTAGAAAAGAATCATCTGGGATCAAATCATCTCTTAATGAATGCAATCCTGGTGAATCTAACTCATCTTCATCCAGACCCAAACCTGCCATTTCTTCTAAGTCTGCTGCTAATTCTGGCAGCGTAGAAACCCTGACAGAGACTGACTTAATCTCTTCATCATTGTCAGGGATAGGAATACGATAACGTTTATTGAGAGGGGGAAAATCTTCCTCATATATCTGATGACGATAATCACGCACAAAACGCAGTAAGCTTTCTGTAGCCACCAGTGCTACCAGTGCTTCTTCCTCATATAAAACTGAACGTAAACCTTCCAAGGGGTGAATATTTCCAAAAGTAGGTTCAATTTCCGAAATAGGTAAATCTGCTAAATCCTCATCTTCGTCTTCGTCTTCGTCTTCATCTTCGTTAACCTGATCAAAAGTCAGAAATATACAATCCTGTTTTAAAAAAGCCTCCTCTAAACCTTCGCCATCTTCCATGACATCAGCACGAAACCGTTTGAGAGAATCTTCTGAACGGTAGAATAAGATACCATATTCCATGCCTAGCATTCCCATGACTGAGGCATAAAGTGTCCCGACATCCCATTTATTTATTTCTATGGATAATATTTGTTGTTCTTCTAGAAAATTCCACGGTGCAGCTTTCCAGACTTGATAAGCTTTTTCAGTTAAGAGTTGTGCATATTGAGGCGGTAAATTAGGCACTTGACTGTCAATGATATCCGCAAAAGAGCGGAACATTTCATCAATTAATGGTAATTCTGGCGAGTATTCAATGGTAATATCCAAATCTTGCAAAACTCCCCGCAGATAAAATTGTATTTCTCGGTCTTTGACCACAATTTTCTGGGGTCTACCAGGTTTTGCTGGGCTGTGTGGATGCTCCATAGCTCGCATTAAGGTGCGGACTACTGCTTCTGGACCAAGGGATGGAGAAACTATATCCATACCTCTGACAATACCTTGAGAACCATCTACCCAGAGAATACAGTCTCCCTGAGAATCTTCTGAGTCTCTGTTTTGCTGGGTTGGTGATGACAACGGACGGCGATCACCCTCCCATATAGAATCCATTTGCGTTAAATTCTTCAACCGACGATTGGTAGAGCGATTAAAACTTGTCATAGAGTGAGTTGTCGAAAAATTTATGTAAAAGTAAATTATGGGTATTAGCTAGGATTAGGAGCAAGTTTTCCTGGCTGTTGAAGATTTGTAGTTACTCAAATGGCTTCAATACTGCAAAAATCAAGATGTTTCATCTTTAAAATCAACCTAGTCTCTCAATTCTAGAATAAAAGATCATAAGCTGCTGTTGACAAAGATGGAGAATTTAACTTCTTCACTCGTCAATGTCGCTAGAATAAAAGAAAAAATAGGAAAATCAGCCTAGCGGCTATCAACAGCATACACTGAATCATATTTAGGCTAAATTAAGGAGTGGAAAAACAGATGACACAAGCAACCCAAATTCAAGAACGTGGCATTTTGTTGAGTGAAGCAGCACTACGTCAAGTAAAATCTCTCCAAGCTCAACAAGGGCAAGATTTGTGTTTACGGGTAGGAGTCCGTCAAGGTGGCTGTTCTGGAATGTCTTACATGATGGATTTTGAAGACATCAGCAAGATCACTCCCCAGGATGACGTTTTTGATTATGATGGTTTTAAAATTGTTTGCGATCGCAAGAGTTTGTTATATCTCTATGGATTGATGTTGGATTATAGTAATGCCATGATCGGCGGTGGTTTTCAATTCACTAACCCCAATGCTTCTCAAACCTGCGGTTGCGGTAAATCCTTCGGAGTGTAATATATATAGTCAATGGTCAGATGTTAGGTGACAGGTGACAGGTTACAGGTTACAGGTGACAGGTTACAGGTTACAGGTGACAGGTGACAGGTGACAGGTGACAGGTTACAGGTGACAGGTTACAGGTGACAGTAATAATTTTACCAATTACCAATTACCAATTACCTCTGACTAATGACTAATGACTAATGACTAATGACAAATGACTAATGACAAATGACTATAGCAATTGAAGAATTATTTGATACTGGTTTAAAAAGATATAAAGAAGGCGAGTCTGTAGCAACTTTAATTCCCGTATTTAAAGAAGTGTGCGATCGCTCTCCTAGAGCTAGTTCAGCGTGGATTTGTTTATCTTGGTTATATCTTCTAGATGATCAAGGCCAGTTAGCTTATAAAGCTGCAAGCAAAGCTGTTAAAATTAATCCTCAAGATCCACAAGCGAGAATTAATCTAGCTTTAGCAATGTTAGAAACCGGTCACAAAGGTTTGCGAGAACATATTGACTTTGCCCAACAGTTGATTTTTGTCAACAATGAATGGGAAGAAGAAGTTAAAAATAGCATTGAAGATGGTTTAACCAGAAAACCAGATTGGAAAAACCTAACTAAAGTGAGAAAATGGCTATTTGAAGAATAATTTGTAATTCGTAATTTGTAACTCATAATTCGTAATTTGTAATTGCGAATTATGCTAATTAACTAAAAAAAATGACATCAATAATATGAAAGATAAAGTATTGAATTGGGTAAATACAATATTAGTTATTGACTTTTTCTTGGTAATTTTAGGATTTGGGTGGTTTGCTATAGCTGTGATTGGCAATGCTTCAGGAATCAACTTAGGTTTAGATTTATGGCATAAATTATGGCAGCCACTATTTAACCCAGCCATAGGTATATTGATGGGTGGGGCATTATTAAGTGGTATTAGTAGTTGGGTGTCTAAGAAATTGATGAAAAGTTAGTTAGGATAAAAACTGCTCCATTTCTTGTAATAACATCTGACTGTCTTTCCAAGGATTAATTTTACCGTCACGAGAAACTTTTGCAATAAATGGAGCAGGATGCTTGCGAACAAACTTTTCCATTTTGTCAATTGCTTTAATAAAAATTTCTGCCATTTCTTCGCCTTTTAAACCTTGGGAAGTCAAAATAAACATTTTGATTTGAGCGCGAGCAATAGCAATTCTTTCTAACTTGTTTCTGCTGATTCTATCATCTTTAGTCAAAACAACCCAACCTTTTTTACCTATTTCTGGTAGCCAGTCTACATCTTGAGTTCCTTGACCAAAATGTTCATCGTGAATTTCCACGAAAATACCTGCATTGCGAAGTTTTGCGGGAACAGTTCCTGTACCTAAACATCTATCAATAAAAAAGGTAATTGACTTAGGTGTGGTCATGCAACAACAGGTAATTCACAGCGGATAGCTTCTTCAATTTTCAGGCGATCGCAGTTATAATCAAAGGCAAGATCCTCGATTGATTCACCAGCCTTTAATCGTTCAGCTAAAACCGTAGTAGGAATTCCTGTCTCAGCAATCACAAGACGACCAAAAGCAATTCTGGGATCAATTACAACAATGCGTGGGTTATCTTCTTCTTGAGAACAAGTAAATGGAAAAAGTTTAATAGCAAGTCCATTCTTGTCAAACTCAATGCGTTGAAAATGAGTATTAAAAGCATTTTTCAAATCTGTTCGCCAGTATTCTGAGGCATTATTAATCAGAGAACTATATTTTTCTATGAATAAGTCAACTCCATGAGATCGGAATTGTTCACGGGCTAAAAAGTGTGATAATTGCAACTGATCCTCAATTTCATCAAGAGCAATTCTTACCTTATCGCGTTGCATTTGGTGGTGTTTACGAATAGCTCTAAGAACATGAATTTCAACGAGGTTGATAAATGAAAGGAGTTTTGGTTTAATATCTTGAGTTAAAATTAGTTTTTTGGAGAATTGAGAACCATTTGATATTGGTGCTATCCAAGATCGAATAGTACCTGCTGGAATACGTAGGTATTTAGCGGCATCGCTAATAGAATAGGCAGGAATATCTCTAGGATCAACTTCTCCATAAAGGTTTTTCATAAACTTACCTACCAGAGATGTTCTTGTTTATTATTTATATCATGTTTGGGATATTGGGATATCAATAATATCAATTATTGAAGGGAATAGGGTGTAAGATGTAAGGAAAAAATTTATTATTTCTCCTGACTCTTATTACCCATTACCTATTATTTCAAAATTTCCTTTAATGCTGATTGCAAATTCGGATACTGATAATTAAAACCTGTAGATTGGGTACGTTGAGGTAATACTTTTTGTCCTTCTAAAACCACAATTGCCCCATCACCTAACATCGCTTCCAAGGCAAAACCAGGCACAGGCAACCAAGAAGGACGATTCATCACTTGCCCCATCGTATTACTTAAATCTGTCATCCGCACCGGATTAGGGGCAGTGGCATTATACACACCTTTCATATTAGGCTGAGTTAAAGCTCGAATAATTAAATTCACCATATCATCTAGGTGAATCCAAGAAAACCACTGACGACCGTTACCAATAGGACCACCTGCAAAAAGTTTAAAGGGAGTAATCATTTTCCCCAAAGCGCCACCATGACCTAAAACAATGCCAAAGCGCAAGATTACCAAACGCACATCAGTCTCTGTTACCTTTTTGGCTTCTGCTTCCCATTCTTGACAGACTTGGGCTAAAAAATCTTGACCGGAGGGGCTATTTTCTTCAAAAGTAGCGGTTTCGCTCGTACCGTAGTAACCAATGGCTGAAGCGTTGACTAGCACAGTAGGTTTGGGGTTAGCTTTAGCGATCGCTTCGACAAGTTTTTGTGTACATAATTTGCGGCTATTGAGGATGGCTTGCTTCCGTTCCGGTGTCCAGCGTTCTTCAGCAATGGGTTCTCCTGCCAAATTCACCACACCATCACAACCAACAACCGCATCTTGCCAAGCACCGGATACATTTGGTGTATAAGCCCTGATTTCGACATTGGGAAAAGCCTGAGATGGAAAAACCTTATGGGCATGATTGGTGTTTCGGCTTAATACTAAGACTTTATTACCTTCATCTTGCAGCCGTTTCACTAAACGACTACCTACAAATCCTGTGGCTCCCGTGATTACTACTTTCATTGTTAACCTAAACTCAAGCACATTGTACCAGTCTTCACTGTTAACTTAATTTAACAATTTTTGAGGCTGTACTGTCTGTTGTTAAGTTAGTTAATATTCTTGACAGAAATGAATCTTGAAACATACATTATACAAGATTTCTAGCACTGTTACCTATCACCTGATTAACTGGCGTGTTCCCAGTCACTGAGTAATTCACGTTGCTGGGTTTTGGCTTTGGTTTTACGGACAGGTACTTTAGGAGTACCAATATCTACATTAGCAAAAGACTGTTTTATCTTTTTGGTAGACTTTTTTTCTTGTGTTGTAGTCATGGTTGTATAGCTTAGATATAACTCCGGTTCTAATCTATAACATCATTTTTTTGTCAACACATTCCGGAAGAAATATTTTATTTTGTCAGAAAGTTTGTATGTACAATCAGGCTATCGAGAAATAGTAGGATTAACTACAGAAAAACCTTCTCTTTTAGATTGGGTATATCTTTCCTCTACTTGAAAATTTATTCGATGACTAATCTTGCCAGTTCTAGCTTCCAGCCTCCATTTTCCAGGGCGTAAATGCCAAAAAATCTCATTATTTGACTGTGTAGATAACCTTTGACCATTTAGCCACCACTCGACAGACTGATGAGAATTTCCAGCTAGTTTAAATTCTAGTTTTTGCTGTTCTTTTTCACCGGGATAGATCAGAAATAAATCACCATCACGGGGTGATAAAATTCTTAATTGATCAGAAATAAAATTTGATTGTGGTTGTTTTTCTAACCATTGATTATACACAGGTGATAAATGGAAATCAGTAGAATTTTCGTAAGCAATTTTATCTGTGGGTGCAAAATATTCCTGTACTACTGAATCACAATCAGGTGTAGGTTTCAACCCAGTGTTGGCACAGATGGGCAATTGCACTAACCCTGCTGGTGCTGAAAAGTCAGCAGGAGTTTGATGTTCATGTAAATGTAACATGATGCGATTCCACAAAGGTGCAGCACCTGTAACACCAGAGACCTGACGCATGGGTTCACCGTTGAAATTTCCTACCCAAGTAGCGACGGTGTAGTCAGTGGAAAAACCTACTGTCCATGTATCTCGATAGTTAGACGAAGTGCCAGTTTTGACAGCTGTGGGGAAGGGTAGGTTTAATACTGAGTCTACACCAAAAGCATTGGCGCGGGCATAGCGATCGCTTAACATATCAATAATTAATTGCCAGTTTATAGGTTGGGAAATGGAAGATTGAGAAGGGGATGAAGGATGATTTAAGATAGTAATTAAAGGCTGTTTTTCTCCTAAGTTAGCTATGGTTAAATAAGCCCGTGCTAATTCCCATAAGCTCACCTCACCACCACCCAAAGCCAAACCCAAACCATAATATTCAGAACTTTGATTTAAGTTTTTAAAACCTAATTGATGCAGACGATTTAAAAAAGTATCTACACCGATTTTTTCTAATGTTCTAACTGCGGGGATATTTAAAGAATTTGCTAAAGCAATTCTCACTCTTACAGGCCCTAAAAATTGATTTGTATAATCTTTGGGACTATATAATTTTGCACCGGGAATGGCATAATGGGAAGGAACATCAGCTAAAATAGAATTAGGTTTAATCACACTTTTTTCTAATGCTAATTCATAGATAAAAGGTTTCAAGGTAGAACCGGGTTGACGTAAAGCTTGTACACCGTCATTCCGTCCTAATTTGACATCATTAAAATAATCAGGTGAACCAACATAAGCGACAACTTCCCCAGAATGGTTATCAATGACTAAAGCTGCTGCATCATTGACATTTTTATCATTTAAAGAATCAAGCACCTGTTTTACTTGTGCTTCTACAAACTGTTGTAAAGGGAGATTGATAGTAGTTTGAATTAGCAAAGATTCCAGTTCCCCTCCTTGCTTGCGGAGAGGATTATTTTGCTGTGCTAACCAAAATAAAAAATGAGGTGCAGCAATAATTCCCTGTTGACGAGATTGAAAGACTACCTTTTCTTGATATGTTTTTTCGGCTATTTCTTCGCTGATATAACCATCTTGTACCATTTGCTTTAAAACATATTTTTGGCGTGTTTTTAGTCTTTTCCAGTGTTGATAAGGATTAAAATAATTGGGATTATTAGGAATTGCAGCTAATAGAGAAGATTGGGCTAAATTTAATTCTTGTGCAGGGATAGAAAAATAAATTTGTGCTGCTGCTTCTACACCATAAATATTTCCTCCCATCGGTAAACGATTAATATAAGCTGCTAGAATTTCATCTTGATTCATTCCTGCGAATAATCGCCAAGATAACCAAATTTCTTTGAATTTACCATTAATATTCCGGGGTGAATTTTCTAGCATTCGTGCTAATTGCATGGTAATGGTGGAAGCACCAGAAACAATTTTTTGATGAGAAAGAGAATTTTTGGTAGCGCGGATAATTGCTTTTAAATCTAATGCACCATGTTGGTAAAAGTTACCGTCTTCTGCTGCTAAGATGGCGTTGATAAATTGGGGTGAAATTTGATTTAATGGTACAATTGATGTATGCTCTTGGTCACGGGTGAGGATTGTTCCTAATGGTAAATTGTTGCGATCTGTAAATTGCAATGCTAGTTGTTTTTGGGCTATGTCTTGGCTATGAATAGGTGCAAAATAGGGTAATATTCGGATTGTTAGGCAGATAATAATGATGGTCAGGATATATTTATTGAAATAACGAAAATAGGATATTATCTCACGCAAAGACGCAGAGACGCGGAGAGTTAATTTTTTTAGGTTTTTAAGTTTCATAGGTTTAGATTTCAAGAGTTATTGAGCAGATTTCATAAATAATTAATATTTCTTCAATATTAAGATTTGTATGTTTTTCGGGAACAAATTACACCTAATTAGTTATCTATATAAGGAAGTAAGAGTTAGCAACAATCATATAAAAGTAATTTTTAAAAACCTCTTACCTCTGTGTCCTCTGTGTCTCTGGGGTTCGTTACTTTATTAGAACTGTAAGAGAACTAAAATTTATCATGTAGAGGAATGAAAATTTTAGAGATTTAAGTTATATAAATTAAAAAACATGAAAAAACTACTAAAACTGTTATTTATCATCACTTTAATATTAACTATATCTGGTTGTGTTGCTGTTACCCCAGGTAGGGAAAAGTTACCAACGGTGGGACAATTGACACCTCCCAAGTTACCAGAATGGATAGAACAAATAAGTCCTGTGGGAGATGGGGATACTCTCAGTCAAATTAGAATTAGATTTACAGCACCTTTAATTCCTGTGGAAAGTTTGGATAGTCCAAAGCAGGAGAATATATTAAATAAATTTGAACTTTGGCCTCCTTTACCGGGTAAATTTCGTTTTTTAACACCGCGTATGGTAGGTTTTCAAGCTGACAAAGCTTTACCGATAGCAACGAGAGTTCAAGTTACTTTAAAATCTGGTTTACAGGATTTAGAAAATCATATTCTAACAAAAGATTTAGCTTGGACTTTTCAGACTCCAGAGATAAAATTGATTAATTTACCCGGTGTTAATCAAGTTGAAAAAGCGGAGTTGCAACCAGTTGATATTAAACCAGAATTAAAATTTACATCGAATGTAGAGTTAAATATAGATTCTGTTCAACAACATTTACAGTTAATTCCTAATGGTCAAGAACCAGAGGGAAATTTAAGAGTTGAATTAGTTGAGGAAGAAGAACTAGAAAATTTAGATCCTTTGGCAAAGTTTGACCCTTCTGCACGGAATTGGGTTTATAATATTACCCCATTTAAAAATTTAGAAAAATCTACTGTTTATCATTTGGTTTTTTCTCCTGGGATTGTTCCTGCTTATGGTAATTTACCTAGTAATCAAGAATTTGTGAGTAAGTTAGCGACTTATGCACCTTTGAAATTTCAAGGAATTAAAAATTATGGACAACCAGACGCAGGGGGGACTTATGGTAGATTTGTTAAAGGTAGTCCTCAGCTAGAATTTAATAATGTTTTAGTTGCGGATTCTGTCAAAGCTAGTATTAAAATTGAACCTCAACCTCAAAATATTGATCGGGTTTTACAAATCTATGATCAAGATAGAATTGTTAGTATTAATCCATATAGTTTAAAACCAGCAACTAATTACACAATTACTATTGATAGAAATTTACAAGATCAGTTTGGACAAAGTTTAGGTAAAACCTTAAAAATTAAATATGATACGGGGGATTTAGCAGGAGATATTCGAGTTCCTAGTGATTTGAATATCTTTCCTAAAAATCAAGAGTTGCAGTTAAATATTACTGCTGTAAATTTACCAGAATCTAAATATCAAGCTGATTATAATGTTGTTAAACCTACGGATTTGGTTTATACTAATGATGCTAATGATTTATTACCTCAACCTGATAAATGGCAAAGTTTTAAAGTTTCAGGTAAGCAAAATCAACCAATTAATATTTCTGTGAAACTCAAAGATAAATTAACTAATAATCAAGGAATGTTAGCGTATGGAGTGCAAGCAAAAACAAATAAATATTTAGAAAATAATCAAAGCTATTGGAGAGAACCAACGACTTATGGAATGGTACAGTTAACAAATTTAGGTGTATTTAGTCAATGGTTTCCAGAATCTGGTTTTGTGAGAGTACATCATTTAGATGATGGTTCACCAGTCAAAGCAGCAGAAATTGAAATTTATCAATCGAAGTTATATCAAAATCAAAAATCACGTCCCCAACCTGTACCCTGTACAACAGGAAAAACTGATGATAGTGGAACTTTGAAATTAGCAAATAACGACTTACAAAAGTGTTATGGTGGTGATAAAAAACTACCAAAATTATTAGTAATTGCGAGAGAAAATCAAGATTGGACATTTACAAGAACTCAAGAATATAGTGGTAGTTATGGTTATGGTATTTATACAGATTGGGAAGATGGTAAACCCAAATCTAGGGGTGTAATTTTTTCTGACAGGGAGTTATATCAACCAGGTGAAAAAGCTGCATTCACTGGTTTTGCAGATTTCTTAGAACAGGGTGAAATTATCCAGGATAAAAATGCTAGTTATCAGTTAACTTTAGAAAATTCCAATGGTAAAAAATTAGACTTAGGGACAAAAAATACGAATGAATTTGGAACATTTGCTTTAGAATTACCAATCCAGAAAAATCAACCTTTAGGATATTATCGAATTATTGCTAAAGGTAAAAATGGAAAAGAAATTTCTGGTAATTTTCGGGTTGCTGAATTTAAACCACCTAACTTTAAAGTAGATTTACAACTCAATAAAGAATTTGCATTAATTGGTGATTTTGTTAATATAGATGTTAATAGTAATTATTTATTTGGTTCACCAGTACAAAGTGGAGAAGCTAAGTATTTTGTTACCCGTCAACAAACTAATTTTATTCCCCAGGGTTGGGAAGAATTTAGTTTTGGTAAACAGTGGTTTTGGCCGGAAGAAAGTCCAAATATTCCCAGTGATGTTTTACAAACAACTACTCAATTAGATGTTAATGGTAAAAATAGTCAAAAGGTGACAGTTGCTAGAGATTTACCCTATCCGATGAATTATCGGGTAGATGTGCAAGTTGCTGATGTTTCTAATTTATCAGTTGCTAATTCTCAGACTTTTACTGCTTTACCTAGTCCGCGATTAATAGGTTTGAAAAGCAATTTTGTTGCTAACACAGGTAAGAAGTTTCCTGTGGAATTCGTTGTTACTGATGCAAAAGGTCAAACTTTAGAAAATCAAAGTATTAGATTAAAATTGCAAGAGATAAAATATAGTAGTGTAACTCAGGTTGTCGAAGGTAGTGGAACACCAAAAAATCAAGTTGAATATCAAACAGTTGCAAAAGCAGAGGTTAAATCTGCTAGTGTTCCCAAAACGGTAATTTTTAAACCTCAAAAATCAGGTTCTTATAGAATTCAAGCTAATTTTACTAATAGTTTAGATCAGGTAACAGCGACAGATTTACAAATTTGGGTAACAGGAGAAAACAAAGTATTTTGGGGTGGTGAAGAAAAGGATAAATTAACAATAAAATTAAATAAAAAAGAATATAAAATTGGGGAAACTGCAACAGCTTTAATTCAATCTCCCTATGCAGCAGGAGAGTTATATTTTGCAGTTATTAAAGATAAACCTCTCTATCAACAAATTACCACAGTTAAGGGAGGTGCGCCACAAATTCAATTTACTGTCACTCCAGAAATGCTACCTAATGCTGCGGTACAAGCAGTTTTAGTTAGACAAGGTAAAGCATTACAAGAAATCAAAACCCAAGGTTCAGAGTTAACAAGTTTAGATAATTTAGCACGGATAGGTTTTGCACCTTTTCAAGTAAATTTGTCAGATAAATATTTAAAAGTACAAGTTACACCAAATCAAAAAACCTTAGAACCAGGAAAAGAGGAAACTTTAGAATTAACATTGAAGGATAGTCAAGGAAACCCAGTTTCAGGACAATTTACTGTTATGGTTGTCAATGAAGCGGTGTTACAACTTGCGGGTTATCGTCCTCCAAATTTAGTGGATACTGTTTATGCAGAACAAGCAATTTCTACTCGGTTTAGTGATAACCGTCCTGATGTAAGATTAACTTCACAAACTGCAATTTTACCTAAAGGTTGGGGTTATGGTGGTGGTTTATCCAGTGCTTTAGCAAATACACGAATAAGAGAAGATTTTCAACCTTTAGCTTATTACAATGGTGCTGTAATTAGTGATGAAAATGGCCAAGCTAATATTAGTTTTAAATTACCAGATGATTTAACCACTTGGCGAATAATGGTAGTTGCTACCGATGGAAATTTACGCTTTGGAAATGGTGAAGAGACATTTATTACCACCAAACCATTAATAACTAATGCTATTATCCCCCAATTTGCCAGATCAGGCGATCGCATTCTTGCAGGTTTATCTATTACCAACACCACTAAAAACACCGGAACTTTAAATATTAATGGTGAAGTTAGCGGTTCATTAAAATTTGCCGAAAACAACCCCAAAACTCAAAATTTACGCACAAAATCACAGTCAAAAACCCAAGCTTACCGCTTTCCCATGATTGCAGAAACAGCAGGAGAAAGTAAAATTACCTTTGCAACACAGTTAAATAATATCACTGATGCGTTTACAGTTCCTTTGGAAATTAAACCTTTAGGAATTACAGAACAAGTTGTAGAAACTGGAATTACTGATAACCAAGTAAAAATCCCCTTAAATATTGATAAAAATAACATCAACACAGCAATAGGAGGTTTAGAAATTCAACTAGCAAGTACCTTAATTCCAGAAATTAAAGCCCCCGCAAATCAAGTTTTAACAGATGAGAATTTACCATTTGCAGAACCGGCAGCAAGTCAATTATTAATAGCTGTTAATTTACAGGAATTAAGCCAAAAATATAATCAAACATTCTCGGAATTTAATCCCCAGCAACAAGCTAAACTGGCAATTTCTCAACTCCAGCAATTGCAAATTATTGATGGTGGTTTTGCAGCATTTCCCGGACAAGAAAAATCAGATCCTTGGGTTTCTGCTTACGCTGCGGAATCATTAGTTAAAGCTAATCAAACTTACCCGAATTTAGTAAATGATAAAATTCTCTCTCAGTTAAAAACTTATTTACAAAAAGTCCTTGCTAACCCTGGACAATATAAGTTTTGTAAATCTAGACTTTGCCAATCTCAACTACGACTTAATGCTTTAATTGCTTTATCAGAATTAGGTGATCAACGCAATAGTTTCTTATCAGATATTTATCAACAACGGGAAAAATTTGATCTGGTGACGCAAATTAAATTAGCACGATATTTATACGAATTTCCTGAATGGCAAGATCAAGCACAAATTATCAGATTAGAATTACAAAAAAACATCTATGAAACTGGACGTAACGCAGTTGTCAACCTACCAAAAAGCTGGACTTGGATGGCTTCACAGTCAACTGTCCAAGCCCAAGCATTACGGTTATTTATAGCCCAAAAAACATCACCAGAAATTATTGATAAACTGCTACAAAGTCTTTTAAATTTACGCCGAGAAGGTACATGGCAAACAACATTTAATAATGCCCAAGCCTTAACAGCATTAGTAGAATATAGTCAACTACAACCTAAACCCTCTAACTTTAAAGCCACGGTAAATTTAGCAGGTAGAAAAATAGTAGAAACTCGATTTAATGATTATCAAAATCCAAGTTCACAGATAGACATAGATATGAAAAAATTACCACTTGGTAATCATGATTTAATCTTGCAAAAGTCTGGAAATGGCAAATTACATTATTTAGCAACTTATAAATATCGCTTACAAGGAATACAAACAGGAAAATTTAAGGGTTTGCGAGTAACGCGAGAAATCAGTAAAGTTAATGATGAGAAAGTAATTCAAAAAACAGGAATGTATGCTTTTGATAAACCTTTAATTTTACAACCTGGAGAAGTCTTTGATATTGGTTTAGAAATAATAGCTGATCATCCCATAGATCATTTAGTAATTAAAGATCCCTTACCCGCAGGTTTTGAAGCAGTAGATCAAAGTTTTCAAACTGCTACACCCGCATTACAAGCAAAAGCAGATAGTTGGCAAATAGGATATAAAACTATCTATAAAGATAGAATTGTTTCCTATGCAGATCATCTAGAAGCGGGAGTTTATAGCTTACATTATTTAGTCCGTTCTGTGACTCCAGGAACATTTTTATGGCCTGGTGCAGAAGTATATCTGCAATATGCACCAGAAGAATTTGGCCGCAGTGCAGATTCAATTGTGATTTTGGAGGAGAAAAAGTAATAATTCTAATTGGCGTTGATGGAAATGTAGCGTTTCGCACTGAAAATGTGAACATAAGGTTAAGAAATTCAGTGAAATTATAGATACTTGATTTAAAACCCACCATTCGCAGGAGATATTGTAGATAGTAAAATTTTGTATCAATATCAACTTGCTAAGAAGTGGAAAGCGATTGATGTTGATGCTTTAACTGATTCAGAAGAACGGCAAAAACAAGCTAGTGCTATTGAGAGTAAACGCTATGAAGATTCAGGAAAATGGCAAACGAAACAAAGTCGAGATGTTTTATTTATTGAGCGTAATTTAGAGTTTTTATGTCCAGGGGGACGAATGGCAATTGTTCTTCCTCAAGGACGGTTTAATAATATTACTGATGCTCATGTGTGGACTTGGATTAGTGAGCGAGCTAGAATTTTAGCAGTGGTAGGACTGCACGTAAATACTTTTAAGCCGCATACTGGCACAAAAACCAGTGTTTTATTTCTCCAAAAGTGGAATGATGATCCTAATTCTCAACATTACTGTCCTAAAATTAAGGACTATCCTATATTTTTTGCCACCAGCGAAAATAGTGGTAAAGATAACTCTGGAGAGTATATTTACAAGCCAGGGAAAGATGGTAGACCAAGGATTGATGATCATGGACACATGATTATTGACCATGATCTAAATGAGATTAGAAGTGCATTTATAGATTTTGCAAAGAAACAAAAATTTTCGTTTTGACCGGAGGGTTAAAAAATGATTGAGTTACAAACCCAGTTACCCACAGATACATGGATTTACACTTCTTGGGCAGATTATGAGCAGATAATTATCAACTTGGTCAACGAGAAAACGAAGAGTTACTACTACAAAGGGTATATGAGGCTGGAAATGGCACCAGTTAGTTTTGATCATGGTAAAGACCATGTTGTAATTATTTTTGCGGTAACTTTATTTGCGACAATTAGAGGAATTCTGGCTACAGGTTTAGATACTACTACTTTTCGTAAAACTGGTATTCAGGATTGTCAGCCTGATGTGGCGTATTATTTGCGAGAACGCGCCCAATCTATCCCCACTGGTACAGGTATTGTCAAACTTGATCTGTATCCTGCACCCGATTTGGTGATTGAGATTGCGAAAACCTCTCTCCTTGATGATTTGGGGACAAAACGAACTCTATATGAAGATTTAGGTGTTGCTGAATATTGGGTGGTAGATGTCCAAAATGCCCAAATCATCGCTTATGCTATGGCAGATCAAGGTAGTAAACGTATTCAAGA
Source organism: Okeanomitos corallinicola TIOX110 (assembly GCF_038050375.1). Classification (NCBI taxonomy): domain Bacteria; kingdom Bacillati; phylum Cyanobacteriota; class Cyanophyceae; order Nostocales; family Aphanizomenonaceae; genus Okeanomitos; species Okeanomitos corallinicola. The sequence goes on from NZ_CP150886.1 coordinate 2,097,725, forward strand.
ATCACAGGTATTTCCTGGTTTATTGATTGCAATTTTAGAGGAAGCTTTACTCCGTAGTCGTGAAATGACTCAATCTGAAGTTGGCGCTTGGTTATTAAAAGAATTTAGAATTTAGAATCCAGAATTTAGAATTAGGTTTTAAGTACCTGGGCAAAATTAATTGCACATTTGGGAAAACAATAGAAATCTCTGTATCTCTTGTCTGTCACCTGTCACCTTCCCTAAATATGAAATTTATTTTGCACGACTACTTACAACGGGGACTTTAACCCCTAAAGTTGGTTAAAGCAGTTTCAGCAACAGGAGGGTTGAATTGTGGCAATTTGGACTGTGCTTTAATTCAGCAAATTAACGGATACTTAGATTAGGTAAAAGTACAAAATTACTATTTACATAAAAAATATACTGATAAATAAAATTTAACTATCTATAAAAATCACAATACAAACTTATCACTTCGACGATTCCACAGGAAAAAACAGTCGTTCCTGTATTAACCGCAGTATTTCAAAAAACAAGGTATAAAAAGTTTTACTAAAATGACCGAAGATTTTTGATCAAAAATCAGCAGATGCGTGTTAAGGTTTTAATTCCGTTGTCTTTCCAAGCCCATTTCTTTAGTGCATCTGCCCATGCTTGTAGATTATTTACACCCTCAACACCTTGAAGAATTAGTTCAAAATAGCTGTATAGATTTACACTTAGCGTGCTTAAATTTTAGATCGCTTCAAGGTGTCAACGCTTATCAATATCTACTCATATCCGATCAACTTCCGCGCACCAATACAGGCATGATAAAAGCTGCTTGGTTACAGCGTTACAACCATATTACAGCAGGTGGTTGGTGGTGTTCCGGACGAGATCCACTAAATAATTGGCAGCAGATGGAATGGGGATGTTTCAAACCCACCCAACCCCGACAAAATCAAAAAGGCAAAAGTATAAAATATGAACATCCTCCTAGCACACCAACCAGGGTATTTTGTCTGCGGGTAACACTACAAATTTGGCAGCAAATTTCCCAGCGTTACAGTGTAACAATGCCAGAAAATATTACCATTGCTGAAGATGGAGAAGCAGAAGGTTTTTGGCAGTGGGTAATGGAAAATAATATTGCAATTATTATCTGTGAAGGTGCGAAAAAAGCTGCCGCTTTATTAACACAAGGATATGTGGCGATCGCTATTCCAGGAATTACTAGCGGTTATCGAGTTATTAAAAATAAATTTGGTAAAGTTACCCGTCGTCAACTCATACCAGACTTAGCAGTTTTTGCTACTAAAAATCGTAATTTTTATATATGTTTTGACTTTGAAACTAAACCTAAACAAGTCACTGCTGTTAACAATGCTATTTCCCAATTAGGTTGTTTATTACAACAAAAAAATTGCCATGTTAAAGTTATAGAACTACCAGGAACAGAAAAAGGCGTTGATGAATTCATTGTTGCTAAAGGTGCAGCTAATCTGAATAAAATTTACAATCAAAGTGTAGATTTAGAAATCTACCTGGCAAAAACTAAACCCCATACAGAATTAACCATTTCCCGAGACCTAACTATCAACCAAAGTTTCTTAGCAGAAATCCCCTTTCCCACCTCTGGTTTAGTAGGCGTAAAATCAGCTAAAGGTACAGGTAAAACTACTGGACTAGAGACAATTGTTAAACAAGCTAAAACTTGTCATCGTCCAGTTTTATTAATTACCCATCGCATCCTGTTAGGAAAATTCTTATGTGAAAAAATTGGCATTGATTGGGGAATAAATATTGGATTAAAATCCAATCTACAAGTTAATCAATCCTTTGGTTTATGTGTAGATTCTATCTGGAAAATAGAACCAGAAGAATGGCAAGGAGGAATAATTATCTTAGATGAAGTTGAACAATCTTTGTGGCATCTTCTCAATAGTAATACTTGTAAACATAAACGAATAAAAATCCTCAGTATTTTTCAACAATTGATTTCTACAGTCTTGGCAACTGGGGGTTTAATCATTGCCCAAGATGCTGATTTGTCAGATGTTTCCCTAGAATATTTACAAGGTTTAGCAGGGAATAAAATTACTCCCTGGGTAGTTGTAAATAAATGGAAACCCCAGCAAGGTTGGGATGTAAGTTTTTATGATTCACCAAACCCTACACCCTTAATTCATCAATTAGAATTAGACTTAATTGCCGGCAGAAAATGTTATGTCACTACCGATAGTCGTACCGGTAGATACAGTTGTGAAACTATTGAAAGTTATCTGCAAGAAAGATTACAAAAACTAAAAAAAGAATTTCCTGATAGCTTAGTTGTGAGTAGTCAAACTACTAATACACCAGGTCATGCAGCAGTAGATTTTATCACCGCTATTAATCAAAAAATTACTGATTATGATACTGTTTTTGTTACCCCTAGTTTGGGTACGGGAATTAGTATTGATGTCCAACATTTTGACCGAGTTTATGGTATTTTTCAAGGAGTAATTCCTGACTCAGAAGTACGTCAAGCATTAGCAAGAGTACGTGATCATGTCCCCCGTGTAGTCTGGTGTGCTAAACGTGGGATTGGCTTCATTGGTAGCGGTAGTACAAACTATCAATCCTTAGCTAATTGGTATCAGGAAAATCAAAAAGAAAGTTTAGCTTTATTAAGTCCTTTACATAAAATAGATGTAGACTTACCTGCGGTTTATGATCCAATTCATTTAAGAACTTGGGCCAAATTAGCCGCTAGGGTAAATTCTTCTATTAGTCTTTATCGTCAGTCTTTAGAAGATGGTTTAATAGCTGATGGACATAAGATTATTTTGCGGAGTAATGCAGTTCAAAATAATATTATCCGAGATTTGCGGTTAGCTTTTTTTGCTACTGATGCGAGTGATGTGGAAACCCGGAAGCGGTTAATTATGGAAATAGTTAAAGTGCAAAAAGACTGGGCGCAAAGTCGTCAAAAAGCTAAGGATATTAAACGGAAAATCAAAGATATTAAACAAAAAAATCAGTTAAAATTATCTCAATCTGTAGCAAATGCTAAAGATATTGATTATGTAGAATATGAACATTTATTAGTTAAACATTCCCTGAGTAATGAAGAACGCTATCAAATGAATAAATATTTACTCAGAGATCGTTATGGTGTAGAAGTAACTCCTTTGTTAAAATTACGAGATGATAGGGGATATTATGGACAATTATTAATTCACTATTATCTCACCCATGAAAGTGAATATTTTCATCTCCGAGATCAACAAGAGTGGCAAAAACAATTATTTTGGGGAGAAGGTAAGGTATTTTTACCAGATTTAAAAACTTATACCCTAAAAGTTGAAGCAATGCGGGCTTTGGGAATGTTACAATTTTTAGAACCAGAACGCGTATTTAGCGAGCATGATAGTGATTTGATCTGGTTGCAAAATGTGTCAACACAAAGTAGTAAACATATTAAACGAGTCTTGGGTGTGGATGTGTTAAAGGGTAAAGATACTATTTCGGGAATTAAAATTCTCAATAGACTTTTGAATTTATTAGGTTTAAAATTACGAAGAGTTAATGATGTTTATCAGGTTGATAGGGGAACTTTGAATGATGGCAGAGAAGAGATATTTACGGTTTGGCAACAACGAGATGAGTTAAGATTGCATAATTTACATATAGAAGGGAACAGGGAACAGATAATAGGAAATAAGGTAGAAAGTTTAGTGTGATTTTCAGCAGTGATAATTATGAATACTCAAGAATTAGTTCAACAGGGAATTAACAGAAACTTACATAGTGATTTTGAAAATGCAATAGTTGTTTTTAACCAGGTAATTGAATTACAATCAGACTTACCCCAAGCTTATTATCACCGTGGCCATGCTTACTTAGGATTATCAGCATTTGATCAAGCGATCGCCGATTATCAACAAGTCATTAAAATTACTGAAAGTTCTCACCTGTTACCCGAAAATATCAATTTTGACATAGCTAAAGCATTTCATAGCCGGGGTTTGGCTTATTTTCAGCAGGGAAATTATCAAGCTGCCATTGCAGATATCAATCAGGCTTTAGAATACCATCCTGATTTTGTGACCGCTTATAGTAATCGTGGTAATATTTTCCACATTCTTGGTAAATATCAACGAGCAATTTCTGATTATAACCAAGCTATACAAATAGACTCTAACTTAGCAGCCGCTTATCATAATCGTGGTAATAGTTATTACTCTCTGCAAGAGTATCAGGATGCAATTGCAGATTATAATCAAGCATTGGGAATTAATCCTAAATTTGCGGAAGCTTATTATAATCGTGGTTTAGTCATGTCTCACCTGCAAGAATACCAAAAGGCGATCGCAGATTTTAATCAAGCCATAGAATTAGATCCCGATGATGTGCAAGCTTACTATCAAAGGGGTTTAGTTCACAGTAACTTAGGAAATTACGCAGCAGCAATTGTAGATTATGATCAGGCATTGCAAATTAATCCTATCCTGCCCATAGTTTACGGTTTGCGGGCTAAAGTTCGTCATCAACTAGGAGACTACGAAGGGGCGATCGCAGACAGCAACAAATTAATACAACTCGACCCTAAGTTAGTAGAAAAACTTTATACCTCCTAATTCCTGAGTTTTGACTTCCCGCAGGGTAATCCTAATAATTGTAAATTTTTCATAAAGCCATGTATTAATCAATCACAGTAAACTAACGTAGAAGTAAAAGAAAAACTTAATTTTAACTATCATGACAGCACGCAAACATTCTCACTACTTACGTAAACTTTTTTTCATAGCCTCCCCAGCATTATTACTGCTTTTTGCTTTCCCCACTCATTTACTAGCCCAGCCATCACCTGTCCAAGTGAGCGTTAATTTCCCATCAGGAGATCCTAAAGGCACTCCCGCAAGATCCTCTGGGGGAGGAAAAAGAGGTAACTTTTCATGTTTGACAATTGACAAAAATAAACCCACCCTCACAGCCTTAATGCCTACACGGGAAAACAAAAGCCTCACCCTGTCCGAAAATCCAGATTTTTATCTTTACATTCCTCAAACCAAAGCCCAGATAGGAGAATTTATACTCAGAGCAGACGAAGAAGATATTTATCAAACCAGCTTTAAACTTCCTGGCCAGCCAGGAATAGTAAAATTAACCATTCCGCCCAAAGTATCCTTAAAAACAGGCTCAACATATCAATGGTACTTCACCATAGTTTGTAACCCCGATGACAGAAGTGCCGATGAATATACAGAGGGAACAATCGAACGTACCGCCATAAGTTCATCCGTAAGCCAAGCCCTGGAAAAAGCAACACCCCTCAAACAAGCAGAAATTTATGCCAAGTACGACATCTGGCCAGAAACCATGACAAAAGTTGTTCAAATGCGTGAGGAAAAACCCAACGAATGGCAAGGACTTTTAAAATCAGTTGGACTAGAAGTCATAGCTGACGAGCCACTGCTAAACATCACAGAACTATCCGACAACCAACCCTAAACCTTAAATGGATGTAGAGAAGCTCAAAAATTTCCTTTGGCAAGGACGCAGTTTATGGATCACCACTCCCCTGATTACCCTAGCCGTGATCATCATCCGTTTTTGTGGGTTATTGCAATCTTGGGAATGGGGAGTTTTTGATCAATATATGCGTTGGCGACCCCAAGAAACCAATGACAACAGAATCGTCATAGTCGGTATTGATGAAGAAGACCTAGATCACCTCAAACAAGCAATCATTTCCGATCAAGTTCTAGCCGAACTACTCAACAAACTCAAAGCCAGACAACCAAGAGCAATAGGACTGGATATATATCGCAACTTACCCTCACCACCCGGTACATCAGAACTAGAACAGGTATTTAGAACAACCCCAAATCTCATTGGTATCCAAAAAGTCATAGGAGAAAAGAGATACGAGCGAGTAGATCCACCGCCCATCCTCAAACAAGAGGATCAAGTAGGCGCAAATGACCTATTAGTTGATGCTGACAACAAAGTTAGACGGGGCTTACTGTACATCAACCCCAAACCAGACGAAACTATCTATAGTTTCAGTTTATATTTAGCTCTGCTATACCTGGAAAAAGAAGGAATTTCCGCCACCGAAGATTTTCAAGTAGGGAAAGCTAAATTTAAAGCCTTTGAAAGTAATGATGGGAGCTATGTTCGCGCTGATGCAGGTGGATATCAAATATTAATTAACTATCGGGGAAAAACCGGGTTTTTTGACACCGTTTCCATGACAGATATCCTGGAAGACAAAGTAGCAAAAGATTGGGGACGCGATCGCATCATCCTGATTGGTTACGTAGGAGAAAGTTTTAAAGACTCATTTATGACTCCCCACAGTAGCGAACTCCTGAGCCTCCCAGAACCCATGAGCGGCGTAGAAATTCATAGTCATATCACCAGCCAAATTATCAATGCAGCCTTAGCAAATCGCCCACTGTTCAAAAGTTGGACAGAACCCCAAGAATGGCTTTGGATACTACTATGGAGTGCCACCGGTGCAGCCCTAACCTGGAAATTGCAATTTCATAACCCACTGGCACCCCAGAGGATAATCGCTGTCACTATAGCTGGAGGAGCTTTACTAAGTAGTACCTACGTAGCCTTCCTATTTGGTTGGTGGTTGCCCGTAGTTCCCCCATTTCTAGCCTTAACAGGTTCTGCCGTCGCCATCACAGCTTATTTTGCCCATACAGCCGGAGAGATTCGCAAAATATTCGGACGTTACATCAACGATGAAGTTGTAGCCACCATACTAGAAAGTCCAGAAGGTTTAAAACTTGGTGGTGAAAGGCGGTTAATCACCATCTTTACCTCCGATTTACGAGGATTTACTGCCACATCCGAAAGATTACCACCAGAAGGAGTGGTGAAAATCCTCAACTTTTACCTAGAATGTATGGCCGACGAAATTACCAGATATCAAGGCACTATTGATGAATTCATGGGAGACGGTATCTTAGTATTATTTGGCGCTCCCACCGCTCGAAAAGACGATGCAGCCAGAGCCGTAGCTTGCGGTGTTGCCATGCAATCAGCTATGGTTAAAGTCAACAATCAAATGGCAGAATGGGGTTTACCACCCTTAGAAATGGGTATCGGTATTAATACAGGAGTCGTCGTAGTTGGTAACATCGGCTCAGAAAAACGTACCAAGTATGGTATCGTTGGCGATCAAGTTAACTTAACTTACCGCATTGAAGGTTACACCACGGGGGGGGAAATTATTATCTCCGAATCAACTTTTAAAGAAGTAGAATCCTTAGTAGTTATTGACCACACACTGCAAGTTACACCAAAAGGTGTGAGAGAACCAATCAATGTTTATAAAATATCAGGCATTAAAGGGGAATACAACCTGTCTCTTCCCCAAATTGAAGAAGAACTATGTACCTTACCTGAACCTATTTCCATTGAATATGTAATAGTAGATGGGAAAAATATTGGTAATTCATTTTTTAAAGGCACTGTTGTTAAACTGTCTACCCGTGAAGCGGAGATTTGTTTAGCACAAGGGATTCAAGAACCACCAGCCTGTTTAAGTAATCTCAAAATTAATTTATGTCATCCACATAAAGAAGGAGAAAAAGAAGATATGTATGCCAAAGTCTTAGAAAAAGAATCATCAGCAATAGGCCATTTCTGTATTAGGTTTACCGCCAAACCCCCAGCAATTATGAAAAAGTTCAACAATTTAATTAAAACCGCCAAATCCCAAACATCCCCAGATAGCAGAGAACAAGGGTAAAGCAATAACACATTTTTTGAAAATTATAACCATGATAAATATTTAACTTTTAGACTACACCATTTCTAATTGTTCATAGTCAAGATTTCATTAATACACAATCGGAAAATGATAAAATTAATATTTTTAGGATCAGGTTCTGCTTTCACAATTGGTGCTAATAACTTTCAGTCCAATATGTTATTAGTTACTGAAAACAACGATAAACTTTTAATTGACTGCGGTACAGATATTAGATTCTCTCTCCACGCCGCAGGTTTATCCTATGCTGATATTACCGACATTTATATTAGCCATCAGCATTCTGATCATGTAGGAGGACTTGAATATATTGCCTTTAGTACATTATTTGATCCCAGATGCAGAAAACCACACATTTATTTAAGTAAAGATGTAGCCAGCAATTTATGGGATAGAACTTTATCCGGTGGATTGAGATTTCTAGAAGGAGAAATTGCCACAATGGATACTTTTTTTGAACAGCATAAAATTGCTCATCAAGGTAATTTTATTTGGCAAGAAATCCAATTTAAACTCATCAAAGTGATCCATGTTAACAATGGCTTTTCTCTCATGCCTAGCTATGGGTTATTTTTCACCGTAGAAGGTATGAAAATATTTATATCTACAGATACTCAATTATGTTATGAACAACATCGGGAAGTATATGAAGAGTCAGATATAATTTTCCATGATTGTGAAACATCCCGCTATCAAACTCCTGTTCATGCTAATTATCAACAATTATCAAAATTACCAAACAGAATTAAAAATAAAATGTGGTTGTACGGTTATCAACCAGGATTGTTACCTGATGCGAAAACAGACGGGTTTTGCGGTTTTGTAGAGCGTGGTCAGGTATTTGAGCTTTCATTATGTCAGCATCAATTATTAAAACAAATTTCTGACTAATTTGGGTTTAGTGATTTTGAACATCTTAATTGAGCAGTATTGACCTCTAATCTCCTTTTCAAAGACTGCTAGATAACTCTATATTTATGTAACGAGATTACTAATTGAATGATTTATGAGAATTTACATCGTTAACAATAAATAACTATCAAAGAATATAGGTGCAAATTTCCCCATGAATCCATGATCATGATCATTTATACAGTTTTGTTTACTTTTATCTCTATCTCCAGGTACTTGCTAATAAAATAAAATATTGTATAATCTCCATCACCAACAGAATATATTTACCGTCCTTGATAGAATGCCTAGATAGAAATAAAGAGTGCTAATCTACAGAAAAAATTAATAATCCTACTTGTAAAACCGTATTGCCAACTGCACAACTAACGACTATTCTAGGATCGTATTCAAAAATAACCCTCCTGTAGAATCATCCTATGGTGATGATACATTCTACTTTTTAGTATATGCTTACGTGTAGGACTACTCACCTACTTAATTATTAGTTACGCATAGAAACACCGTTAGCGTTGATAGATTTCAATGCCAAGTCCAGCTAACATTTCACCTGTCCAAAAAATTCTCAATATTCAAGCTCCAATTTTCCGAAAACGTAAAATTTGCTGCTGTTTATCTCTGATAGGGAAATCATAACTACCATGCTGACAATACTGTTAGCATAAATTCCACATTAGTTACCTCAAGTCAAAGTAATATCTGACCAAAGGTTAAACAAGAAAAACGAAATGTTTCTCAACAAAAACCTGTAACTAAAAACTCCCTAACTGTGATATTTCTATTTCATTCATCTGTAACAAAGGTAATAAAACAATGAAAAATATTCTTTTTATGTTGTCAGAATGGGGTTACTGGGGTGAAGAACTAGTCGGACCATTAGAAGCTTGTGATGCGGCTGGATATAAAGTTACCTTCATCACACCCAATGGTAAATATCCCACCGCATTATCCGTTAGTTGCGCCCCTGGATATATTGATCCCCCATTAGGTCGTTCCGTCACCTCCGAAGAAATGGGTGCAAAGACCATGAAAGTTATAGACTCTGGCAGATTAGAGAATCCTAAAAGCCTAGCAGACTGGTTTCCATTAAGAGCTTATCCTAGTTCTCCCACCTATTTAAGAGACATGGAAGCCTATTATGAAACCATAGATAAAATCGTCGCGGAAGAACTCGTAAATTATGATGCTTTAGTCATTGTTGGTGGTAGTGGAGCATTAGTAGACTTAGCCAACAACACCAGACTACACGAATTGATTTTAGGCTTTGTCAAACTCAATAAACCCATAGCTGCTGAATGTTACGGAGTTAGCTGTCTAGCATTTGCTAGAGACTTCCGGGAGAAAAAGAGCTTGATTTGGGGTAAACACGTTACAGGCCACCCCATTGACTACGACTACCTAGACGGTACAGGATTTGAAGGCCCCCACGCCATTGATGGTTCTAACAAAGGATTTGGTGATGGTTACATTAACTTTGGCGCTCCATTCTATCCCCTAGAATTTATTCTTCGTGATGCAGTCGGACCAGATGGAGCATTCATTGGAAACGTTGGTCATGCTACTTCCGTAATAGTTGACTATCCTTTCATTACCAGTCGTTCCACCGCATCTTCCATGGAATGTGGCCGCCTGTTGGTAGAAGTTCTCGAAAAAGGACTTACCCGCTACGGTTTTTAGGGAGAGTGGGAGAGTGGGAGAGTGGGAGAAAAATTAGTTCTTTATTCTCTTGAACTCCTGTACGGGCGAACGGCCGTTCGCCCCTGCTGACTCCTACCAAAAATCAAAAATTGAAAACCCAAAATTAAAAATCGGATGACTCAAAAAACAGGTCGTTTTGCAATTCTTGAACAGTTCCTGGCAGATGGCATCCATTATATGTTTGGCAATCCTGGTACAGTAGAACAGGGTTTCCTTGATGCTTTGCGGGATTATCCAGAGATCAAGTATATTCTCACCTTACAAGAAACCGTTGCTGTTATGGCAGCGGATGGTTACGCTAGAGCCACCAAAAAACCCACCTTAGTACAGATACATAGCGGCGTTGGTTTGGGTAATGCCATCGGTGCAATGTATCAAGCAATGCGTGGTCATGCTCCCTTAGTAGTAATTGGGGGAGATGCCGGGGTGAAATATGCGGCGATGGATGCTCAAATGGCCGCAGACTTAGTGGGTATGGCGAAACCCGTCACCAAATGGTCAGCCTGTGTGAATGAACCATCATCCCTATTACGGATGTTGCGCAGAGCAATCAAAATTGCTTCGACACCGCCAATGGGACCCGTATATTTATGTCTACCCCAGGATATATTAGATGCTCCTGTCGTAGAAGAAATTATTCCTACCTTCATTCCTTCCACTCGTGTTGTTCCCGAAGATGACACAGTGAAGGAAATGGCAAAAATGCTCATAGCAGCCAAAAAACCGATGATTTATGTCGGTGATGGAGTAGCCTATTCAGGAGCGCAAGCAGAATTAACCAAAGTTGCTGAACTGCTAGGTGCAGAGGTATGGGATGTAGACTCTGGGGAATTAAACATCAGCTATGCTCACCCCTTGTATCAAGGATCTACAGGCCATATGTTTGGTGCTAGTAGTTTACCCATCATCAGAAAAGGGGATGTCAACCTAGTCTGCGGTACTTACATGGTGCCGGAAGTGTTCCCAGAATTGGGTAATATTTTTGCACCCGATGCCAAGGTAATTCATATTGATTTGAATGCCTATGAAATCGCTAAAAATCATCCTGTAGACTTGGGTGTAGTTAGTGATCCCAAACTGACCTTAGCTAAATTAGCCGGTGTTCTAGAAGCAATGATGGGCGCTGAAGTCAAAAATGCAGCATCCTCAAGAATTGCAGAGATAGGTAAAGCTAAAGCTGATAAAATCGCAGCGGCCAAAGCAGCGGATCAAGAATTACGAGATCGCAACCCTTTAAACTTCTCCCAGTTCATGGCCGAGTTAGCACCACTGCTACCAGAAGATGTGATGATCTTTGACGAAGCCTTAACTTCTTCCCCCAGTATCGTCAGATATTTACCCCCATCCTTACCAGATCATTACTTCCTGACTCGTGGAGGTTCATTAGGTGTGGGAATTACTGGGGCAATCGGTGTAAAATTAGCCAATCCTGAAAAAACCGTCATTGGCTTTACAGGAGACGGCGGAAGTATGTATACTATCCAAGCCTTGTGGACAGCAGCACGCCATAACGTGGATGCCAAATTTATCATTTGCAATAACCGCTCCTATAAATTATTGCAACTCAACATCCAAGCCTATTGGCAAGAAATTGATGTAACTAAACATGAATTTCCCCTCAGCTTTGATCTTTCCCAACCAGCTATTCAATTTGATCAAATAGCGCGTGGAATGGGAGTCGAAGCCGTGCGAGTAGAACAACCAGAAGATATTCTACCCGCCATCAAACAAGCACTAGAACACAAGGGACCATTTTTAATAGATGTGGTTTTAGAGGGTGATATTCACCCAGAAATGATCGGTGTGCGCTGTGGACAATAAACTACAAATGGTAATGGGTAATGGGTAATTGGTAATAGGTAATTGGTGATGAAATATCTATTTTCATTACCCATCATACCCTCTTAATCTTCGTGTCCTCTGTGCTTCTGTGGTTCGTTAATTTCAACTTAGAAAAAAAGGATAACCAGACAATGAGTAATACACCCGGCCGCCAGTTTTTCGACACCCACATGAAATATATCGTCGCTGGCGATATGGTTGGTATGGTGACAGACACCTATACAGAAGACGCAATTTTATATAATGCGTTCCCCTTTTTAGACACTCCACCCCCCAACGTCATCCAAGGTAGAGAAGCATTAATAAAAGCCTTTGAAGCCTATCTTGCTTATCAAGGAGAAATACAAGTAGACTCCCTTTACAACTTCTTGGAAACCGATGATGTAATTTCCTTCCAAGCCACAATTACATCTCCCAAAACAGGTAAATGGGCAGTTGGTGATGTGTGGACATTAGAAGGTGGTAAAATCTCCCGTCACTTTGGTTTTGCTCACAGACTAGGAGACGCTTAAAAAGCGGAAGTTTTGATTAATTTATTGATAGTTTAAACAAGGAAATCAAACATGAGTAACTTAGCACCTTTGACTCAAGTAGAATTAGAAGAATTTGCCAAAGCTTGGTACAAAAAATTAGATGTTCATGATCCCTTAGAAGAATATAAGCCTCTATTAACAGAAGATGTAGAACTAAGATTTCCGGAAGCAACCGTGAAAGGATTTGCCGGTTATAGCGATTGGTATAATAAAGTCATCAATATTTTCTTTGATGAAGTTCACACAGTTAAAGAAGTAAAAATTGTTGATTCTAGCCCAGAAAAAACAGAAATTAAAGTAGTCGTAAAATGGGAAGCGAGTGTATGGAAACCACCTGCACCCAACAGCGAAAGAATTGTACTAGATGCTTTGCAAACTTGGACAGTTAAGCGATCGCCAGCTACCCAAAAACCAGTAGTTTCTATTTACATCGTTGATGAACTTAAATATTACCCTGGTTCAGCAACTTTATAAAGTATAGAATCCACAAAACTTTGACAGTAGCAAAAAAATCAGGAGCATAAAAAATATGTCCAAACCCCCCGATACCGCTTTAGGTAGAATGTATGAAGAACACATTCAACTCATCCTCAAGAAAGATGTAGAAGGACTTTTAAATCAATATACTGATGACGCAGTTCTTATCAGTAGTTTTGAAAAAGTGCCTAAATATTTTCGTGGTACAGAAGAACTCAAAGAACACTTTAAAGGTATTTTAGGAATTGAAGGATTACAAACAGATATAGCTTTTTGGGCAGAAACTGAAAATCCTGATACCCTAATGATTGTTGAAGATATCACCATGCAAATAGGTGGACAAGAAGCTAAAATGCGATTTGCAGATAGCTGGGTTTTAAAAGATGGTAAAATCGCCATCCACTTTGCGGGAATGACTCAATATCCTGACGGTACAGTAGCTTAAATTATTTGGGAGTAGGGGTTTAGCACTGCTAAACCCTTAAACAAATTACTCTTCTTCCACTATTAAATTACCTAAGTTTTTAATAACGAACCACAGAGGCACAGAGGACACAGAGAAAAAACGAGTAATTTTGGAGAACGAGTAATTTTGGAGTGGGAAGGGATTAGGATATTGACAAAATTTTTGAACTCATCTAAAAAAATGGAAATTACTGTCACAGTTAATGGTAAAAAATACACTGCTGATGTTAAACCTAATTTACTTTTAGTAGATTTTTTGAGAGATAATTTAGGTTTAACTGGGACAAAGGATGATGGTGGTTCAACCTCTGGTGTGTGTACAATTCTCCTGAATGGAGTATCTGTAAAAAGTTCATTTATTCTGGCAGTGCAAGCAGATGGTAGTGAAATAGTTACCATTGAAGGTGTCGCTCAAAATGGTCAACTCAGCATTTTACAAGAGTCTTTTTGGGAAATGCACGCTGTCCAAAATGGTTTTTGTACACCAGCGATGATTTTATCATCTATGGATTTATTAAAGCAAAATCCCCAACCTACAGAAGCAGAAATTCGCGCTTGGTTAGATGGTATTTATTCCAGAGATACAGGTTATCAAAATGTAGTAAGTGCCATTAAATATGCAGCAGAAAAACTACAACAAGCATAAACAATTAATAAAAATACTCGCGGCAAAATCATTCTCCAAGTTCATTAATATTTCATAGGATCATGAAAATTGGTATTCTCGGTGCTGGTAATATTGGTGGTAACTTAGGTAAACTTTGGGCAGAAACAGGCCATGAGGTTTTTTTTGCAGTGCGATCGCCCCAAAGTGATAAAGTACAAGCAATTCTCAATAGTATTACTGCTAATTTCCACACAGGCACTATTGAAGAAGCAGTTACCTTTGCCGATGTAATTTTACTCTCTATACATTGGCAAAATGTCCCAGAAATTCTCACACAAATTCAAGATATCATCACTGATAAAATACTCATTGATAGCACCAACCGGATGATACCACCCCCAGCTGATACCACAGGTTCAGCCGCCGGGGATATCGCCCGTTTACTACCCACAGCTAAAATAATTAAAGCCTTCAATACATTAGGAGCTAATAACTTAACTAATCTCCAATTTGGTGCAGAAAATGCCAGTACATTTATTTGTGGTGATGACACAGAAGCGAAATCTATTGTTACCCAACTAGCCCAAGAAATAGGTTTTGATGTAGTTGATGTGGGATTATTAAATACAGCACCTTTAATAGAATCACTAGCCAAACTCTGGGTACAAATATCGCGTCAATATGGCAGAGAAACAGCCTTCAAACTATTAAAAAGATAACCTATTCTCTCTCTGCGACTCTGTGCCTCTGCGTGCAAAATATCCCTCATTAAACAAAATATATGAATAAACAAATTCTCGGCACACCCATTAAAAGACGGGAAGATCCCCAACTACTCAAAGGAGAAGCCAAATTTACCGCAGATATTACCCTCCCGAATATGCTGCATTTGGCTGTTCTCCACAGCACAGAGGCACACGCAAACATCAAAAGTATTGATACCAGTGCAGCTTTAGAAATGCCCGGTGTTGTCCGGGTAATTACTGGGGCTGATGTGAGTTCTATTTTACCCCTGCCTGTAATTATGAATCCTGGCGGTGCAGAGGCTAAATTCCCTCCCCATCCCTACGGTTTACCCGGCGCACAAACTGTTTTAGCTACAAATAAGGTACGTTATGTGGGAGATTTTGTAGCGGTAGTTGTGGCTGAAACTCGTCAACAAGCGTATGATGCCCTCAAAGGTGTTCATGTAGAGTATGAACCTTTACCAGTTGTCACCGATGCAGAATTAGCTTTACAACCCGATGCACCCCAATTACATGACACAGTACCGGGGAATTTAAACCAGTATGCTAGTTATGGGGATAAAGAAGCTACAGAAAAGGCGATCGCCTCCTCTGAAGTAGTAATTAAACAAAAAATTCGCATCCCTCGCGTTATTGCCAATTCCAGCGAAACCCGCGCCACCATTGCCGGCTACAACCCGGAAACCGGAGATTATACTCTCTGGACAAATACGCAAATTCCCCACGGTAATAGGTTCTTATTATCGCAATTAGTTTTAGGTATTCCCTTTAATAAACTGCGGGTAATTGTTCCCGAAATGGGTGGTAGTTACGGTTCTAAAGGCTACTTATATCAAGATACGGCGATCGCCCTATTTCTCGCTAAAGAACTTGGCCGACCTGTGAAATGGGTAGACACTCGTAAAGGTTTAGCTAGAACCACCGTTCACTCCC
Source organism: Okeanomitos corallinicola TIOX110 (assembly GCF_038050375.1). Lineage (NCBI taxonomy): Bacteria > Bacillati > Cyanobacteriota > Cyanophyceae > Nostocales > Aphanizomenonaceae > Okeanomitos > Okeanomitos corallinicola. Next base: position 2,113,679 of record NZ_CP150886.1, read on the forward strand.
ACGACCATATTGAATATGCCACCTTAGCGGGAAACAAAGACGGTAAAATTACTGCTCTTTATTGTACAAATTATGCCAACTTGGGCGCGTATCCTGCCACCAACGGCCCCGGCGCACCCACCAGTTTAACCGGTCGTAGCGTCACCGGAGCTTATGCGATCGCCCATCCTTTTTATGAAGTTTATTGTGCCTTCACTAACACCGTGCAAACTGGCCCCATTCGTGGTGCTGGCAGAACCGAAGCCCATTGTGTCATTGAAAGGTTAGTTGATCTGTTTGCCGATCAAATAGGTTTAGATCCGGCAGAAGTGAGAAGGAAAAACATGGTCAAACCTGACCAATTCCCTTACGAAAACGGCTTAGGTTGGACTTACGACACAGGTAATTATGAAGTTGCTTTAGATAAGGCTTTGGCGATGGTGGACTACTACAACATCCAAAACCTCAAAGCAGAGGCTAAACAACGGGGTAAATATTTAGGTGTGGGAATAGGTTCTTATGTCGCCATTTCCGGTGTTGGACCATCTCCTGTCATGGGATCAATGATCGGTTTAAATGGTAGTACCTGGGGTAGTGTGCATATCCGCGTTCATCCTACGGGAGATGTAAGTTTAATTACAGGCAGTCAACCCCACGGTCAAGGTCACGTTACCACCTTATCCCAAGTTGCGGCTCAGGAATTGGGGATAGATATTGAAAAAATCGAAGTTCTACATTCCGATACCAGAGGTGCGATATATGCACAAGGTAGTTATGGTTCTCGGACTTATAGTGTAGAAGGGGCGACGGTTTATAAAGCCTGTCAGCAAATTAAGGAAAAAGCCCGAAAAATGGCGGCGCATATTTTTAAAGTTGCTGAGGAAAAGATCGTTTTTGAAGATGGTAAGTTTTATCCTCAAAATAACCCAGAACAGGTAAAAACCATCCAAGATATCGGTTTAGCACTGTGGTATGCGTGGGACTTACCCCCAGGCTTAGAACCGGGTTTAGAGGTAATTACATTTTTTGATCCCCCAGATTTTAGTTATCCTTTCGGTACTCATATTGCTGTGGTGGAAGTTGACGAAGAAACCGGGGAAGTGGAAATAGTCCGCTATGTAGCAGTGAATGATTTTGGCAATGTAGGCAACCCGATGATTGTAGATGGACAGACTCACGGGAATATTTATCTAGGTATCAGTCAAGCCTTATTTGAAGAGGCTGTGTATGATGAATCTGGGCAATTATTAACCGATGATTTGAGTAGTTATGCGATCGCCAAACCTTCAGATTTACCTTATTTTGAATTAGATCGCACCGTTACCCCTACACCCCATAATCCCTTGGGTGCTAAAGGTGCAGGAGATGTCAGCAACCCCCCCGTAGCACCGGCTATAGTTAACGCTGTCTGTGATGCACTGAGTGGTTTAGGGGTGAAGCATTTGGATATGCCTTTAACGCCTGAGAAGGTTTGGCGGGCGATGAATTAGGGGACTGGGGACTGAATTAAAAATATTAATTTATCTCACGCAAAGGCGCAAAGGCGCAAAGTTTTCCGAGTGAGATTCTCTAATATTTTTAAGTATTGTGGTGCGGGCATCTTGCCCGCTAAATTTATATAGTCCCAGCCAGATTAGGACATATCAAATTATAATTGGTAGGGGTTTAGAACTGCTAAATCCGTACTCAATATATTGTTTTTCTTCATCTATATTTGGTGTTTTCTGTCAATGCGTAAGTTCTAAATAGGGTTTGCTGATAAAGTCTTGTCGTGGAGACAGGTGACAGGTGACAGTTTCAAGAGTTGGATGGGAACTATTTTTCCTTGAAGCAGGAATTAAATGCAAGGTTTTTCAGTTCTCACCTCATCAAAGCTTGCATTTTTTGAAAGTCAAAATCGCTAAAATCGTTTACCTGTAATGTTTTGAGATTTATTCAGCAAGCCCTAAATAATTATTCTTCCCAAAACTTCTGATTTAATAAAATATCTACATCTTGGGGAAATGGAAAAACATCAGAAAAATAAACATCAGGATAACCATCTCTAACATTATCCAATGCCATTTGATAACTTTTATCAAGTATCTCTAATACAAAACCTTTCAAACTAGGTGAATCTTCCAGTTCAATTTGTAACCGTTGACGGAAATTTCTAATTTCAATTTCCCAACCTCGATAACAGTCGGACATGGGTACATAACACCGCTTTAATAAATGTTCTAATAAACGCACCAAAAAACCTCGCACCGCTTTACGCTGACTTTTACCCAAAGACTCAACTTCTTCAATTAAATTTTCCCAATCTAAATTTTCATTATCTCTAGCTTTTAATTTATTTACTGTATCTTCAACCCAAAGATAAAAATCTTGTTCATATAATTTTTTTACTGATGTTTTACTCATATTTATTAACCACTATTTATTACAATTTTATCATAATTTTATTTAATATCATTTAATATCATCTCCTGTAAAATACTTGTCATTGTTTCTTGGGAGTATTCCCAGTCTGAGACTGGGAACTAGAAGACCTTTAAAAATTAAACTGTGTCCGCAAGTTACCTATAAAAATTGTCGGGTTGTTATCAAAGTTATTAGGATTCACAACCACAGAAAATGAAGGAACTAAGGCAATATTGCTAGATATCGGCACAAAATAACTACCTTCAATTTCATACCAAGTACCACCATTACCAGCACCGGAAACCAGGTAATCACGACCAGATGTGATATCCATAGGAATTAAAAAGGAAAGTTGTCCCATTGCACCTTCTTTACCCAAGTCTGGAAAAGCCATCCCCAACTGGAAGGACTGGGTGTTAATTTCTCCATCAGGAACGCCGGGAGTAGTTGGATAAACTTTGGTACTGCCGTAGGTATAACGCCCGAAAATTCCGAATTTGGGAGTAATGCGCCAATCTGCATTGATACCAAAGGTGTCTGCTGTACCATTGCTAACATCACCACCCAAACCATCATCTGCTACACCATAAAATGGTTCGGTCAAACCACAACAAAGTTGTCTATTCCCACTACCAGTAACGTCATACCCTTGCATATTGGTGCGGGTGTACAAAAATCTAACGTTGGCAGTTCGGCTAGGTTTATAAGTTAGTTCTGCGGTGAGGGTGTTAGTTCCCCCAAATAAACCTTGATTGGGGTCACTAGCAGAGTTAAAGGGTGGACTGGGTAAGTATTCGTCGGTTTCACCCATGTAGGCTAATTTTAACAAAAATTTATCGCTCATATCCCACATAGCGATCGCCCCCGCACCCCGATCAATAGCATTAACTAAGGTACTGTTAGCAGAGTTGAAGCTAATGTAGTTAAAAATCGGCGCTCCCTTAGTAAACGCAAAGGAAAATTGATTTCCTTCTAAAAACCGGAAGTAGTTAAACCTTGGACCGATGACAAATTGGAGTTTATCACCCACAGGAAACTGATAATACAGTTCTCTAACTGTTACTTCACCAGGAGTTACAGCCCCAGGCCCGGTGGTAAAATCAGCAAAAGAATAATCCAAACCAGCGGAAGCATAGGAATTAGCCAAAGGCCCAGGAAATGAGTTAGAAGTCCCCATTGCTAGTTGTAAAACTAGACTATCTCTCCCAGTAAAGGAGGTAACAAAATCCAACCATACTAAACCTGTGAAAGTGGTACTAGGATCATTCACTGTATCAATTACAGGATTTCCATCTGCACCCCGGAAACCTAATTCTCTCTGGATATTACCATCAGAAAAACCCGCTGCTAGGTTCATCCAAGCAAAACCATAGAGTTTAGTAGTGGTAGAAAATTGTTGATCTTCTAAAATAGCGGTTTTTGCTTCCAGTGCATCCACTCGGCCACGCAAATTAGCTAATTCTGTGGAAAATTCCCCTTGTAATCTTTCTAAGGTTTCTAAATCAGCTTTTGTGACTGCATCGGCGGTAGCTGTAGCAATTAGTTCTTGAATTCTATCTAAACAGGCATTTAAACCCGCTGCGAACTCATATCTGGTCATTGCCCGATTACCTCGGAAAGTGGCATCAGGATAACCCGCAATGCAACCGTAGCGTTCTACTAAACTTTGTAAAGCGGTAAATGCCCAATCGCTAGGAGACACATCTCGAAATTGAGATACAGAATTTACCTGTGCCATACTATCGTTAGTATCACCAGGGTTTAAGGTTAAATCCGTGGCATTGGAGCTAAAATCAGTAAATTCTTCAACAGAGGTTATACTAGGGTTAGTGACAGGTAATTCTGATGGCTCATTAATTGTACTTATGACTAATTTAACGCTGTTTGGGTTTTGCGGATCTTGGTTAACAGAGTTAATATCAATATTACTAATCTTTTCTGGAATTACAGTATGTTCTGATTCTGCTGTCTCAGATGCAGTATTTTTAGTTTCTGCTAACACCTGCAAAGGATGAATTGCTACACAGGAGGATAGTAAAATAGTCATCCATAATGCTTGTTTTACAGATAGTTGATTTGGGTAATCTTTTAGATTATTAAACATGATAATTATCACACCAATTTTTTAATGTTTTTTAAGAAACTATGAAAATTAACTCACAATTATCTAACGTAAGACTTACTAAGCAAGACTTTCCGCTATTTTGGTTGAATACTCAACCACACTTATTTAGTGGTGAATATATTAACCCAATATTTTCCAGACATCCTTTGAGTTACAAAATACTCTCTTGTAAAATCATACAACAATAACAATGTAGAATTTTAGATGTAAAGAAAAATAAATCACACCAGATTAGCTGGAAGCCTGATCTGAGAATAAATACTAAAAACCACTGAAATTTTTATTACCTAAACAGCAGTTTTAGG